>CAKTKF010000405.1 GCA_934569215.1 uncultured Oscillospiraceae bacterium | reverse complement strand
TTGTTAAATTTTGTTATTTTCCTAAGAAATAGTTGCAAAGTGTTACAGTTTGTTGTATACTGGAGAAAACAAGCGTTCCGGGTGGGTGAGATGTCCCTCCGTCGGGACGTACAAGGGAGGAACCAAAATGAAAAGAAAGAATTTGCTCGCCGTGATCGCTCTGGTCGCCGTGTTCGCGCTTGCCTTTGCCGGCTGCGGTTCCGATGACAAAGACGCGACCGATGCCGCCCCCAGCGTTCCGGAAATGTCCGCCGGGCAGGAGCTGACCCTGACCTCCAGCACCCTGACCGTCACCACCTGGAGCAGCCCCAACGGCGCTACCGTCAATCTGACCGCCACCCCCAACGGCTACGCCAAGGGACAGAGCGCGGCATTCCTCGTCCGTCTGGAGGGTGAGGAAGCGGCCAACGTTCCCTGCGAGTGGAACGGCAGCGTCTACACCGCCTCCGCCGACCTGAACGCCGCCGACGGCTACTGCTACTACGTCCTTCTGACCGCCGCGGACGGCACGCAGACCGAAGTCGCCATCAACACCCCCACCGCGCCCACCGACGACGCTCTGATCAATCTGGCGTCTGCGCTGGACTCCTACTGCAACATGACCGTAGCATCCGCCACCCAGGACGGCAGCACGCTGACCCTCACCGGCGGTTCCGTGGATGTACAGGCGCCCCGGATCACTAACGAGGGCGAAGCCATCACCTGCAGCAAGGCCGAGCTGGTTCTGACCTTTGACGAAGAGATCGTCGGCACCGCCGCACTGACCATGGAAGCAGCCGAGATCCCCGGCAGCTACACTGCGGATATCTCCGGCATCAGCTTCAACATTCCCGCCATGGAGGACGACCAGCAGCTGTCCATCCGTCTGGATGTGACCCTGTCCAACGGCCAGTTCCTCACCGCCCCCGGCGGCACATTCTCCTTCCTGAACGGCGAGATGGTGTCCTCCGTAGGCTAATTCTTGCACAACTACAAGGGGTCAGGCTTGCCTGACTCCTTTTTTCTACAAAAGGAGCGAAAATGAACTACGCCAATATGGTATCCGGCACCTTTCTTGCCCGTCCCAACCGGTTTATCGCCTATGCGGACATCGCCGGGCAGACGCAGACCGTTCATGTAAAAAACACCGGGCGATGCAGGGAGCTGCTCGTCCCCGGAACACAGGTCTGGTGTCAGGAGGCGTCCTCCCCCGCCAGGAAGACCCGCTTCGATCTGATTGCCGTCCAAAAGGGCAGCCGTCTGATCAACATGGACTCCCAGGCACCCAACACAGCGGCAAAGGAGTGGCTGCTTTCCGGCGGCTTTGGGAAAGTCGATGCTCTCCGGGCGGAGACCGTTCACGGGGATTCCCGGTTTGATTTTTCCTTTCTGAAGGACGGAACGCCCTGGTTCCTGGAGGTCAAGGGCGTGACGCTGGAGGAAAACGGCGTCTGTGCCTTCCCCGATGCTCCCACCCTCCGGGGTGCGAAGCACCTGCGGGGCTTGACCCGCGCCGCCGCTGAAGGG
>CAKTKF010000404.1 GCA_934569215.1 uncultured Oscillospiraceae bacterium | reverse complement strand
GCATTATGAACGGCACCTGCAACTATATTCTCGACAACATGACCCGTCAGGGCTTAAATTATGACGACGTGCTGAAGCAGGCACAGGCGCTGGGCTATGCCGAGGCCAACCCCTCCACCGACGTGGACGGCATCGACACCTGGCACAAGGTCATCCTGTCCGCCAACGTTGCCTTCGGCGTGAGCCTGGACAAGGAAACCGTCCCTGTGGCGGGCATCCGCAACATTAAGGCAGAGGACGTGGAGAACTTCAAAGCCCACGGCCTGGTATGCAAGCTGATCTCTACGGGCAAGCGGGAAAACGGCGTGATCAGCGCCTACGTTCAGCCCACCCTGGTGAAGGACGGCGAGCCGGAGGCCGCCGTTCCCATGAACTACAATCTTATCACCTTCATTGGCGAGACCTCTCAGCGCATGAGCTTCTTCGGCCAGGGCGCAGGCCGGTATCCCACCGCATACAATGTGGTGCAGGACCTGGTGGACGTTCTTGCCGGGAAGGGGTTCTACGCCCCCTACGGCGGCCGGGCGGCGGCTGTGAACGACGAGGAGCTGACCTGGTACGTTCGCGGCGGCTGGAACGGCGAGACAAAGGCGCATTGGGGCAACGCGGCGGTGACCGCGCCGGTATCCGTTGCCAAAATGCACGCCTGGCTGAAGGAGAACCCCGACGCATTCGCCGCGGCGATCCGCGAGTAATTAGGGAAACTCTGAATAAATCGTCTTCGGCTGAGCAGCGGATCTTTTTCCCCAGCTGCGCGGTATTAAAAGCGGGAAATACACGAAGTATTCCGCCACTTTTAATACCTTCATCTGGTGAAAAATCTCTCGCTGTCAGCTCTCGCCGATTTATTCCGAGCTTCCCGGAAGCAGCAGAGAGGATTCAAAAATGAAAGTAGTCAAATTCGGCGGCAGCTCCATGGCGGATGCCGGCCAGTACCGCAAGGTACGGGATATTCTTCTGGCCGACCCGGAGCGCCGGGTCGTGGTGGTCTCCGCCGCGGGCAAGCGGTTCGGCAGCGACCACAAGCTGACCGACCTTCTCTATCTGTGCTATGCCCACGTCCAGTACGGCGTGGATTGCAGCAGCATTTTTGACATGATCGCCTCCCGTTACCTGGATATCCGGGATGAGCTGGGGCTTGATCTGGCGCTGGAGCCGGAGCTGGACGCTCTGAAAAAGCGCATCGACGCGAAGGACGTGACCCAGGAGGAGCTGGTCAGCCGGGGCGAGTATTTCTCCGCCAAGCTGATGGCGGCTTATCTTGGCTTCCAGTTTGTGGACGCGGCGGACTGGGTGATGTTCAACATGGACGGCACCGTGAACCGGGAGGTATCCTACAAGGCGCTGCGCAACCAGGTTCTGCTGGGCTACGGCGCGGTGATCCCCGGCTTCTACGGCGCCATGCCCGACGGCGCCATCCATACCTTCTCCCGGGGCGGCAGCGACATCACCGGCGCACTGGCCGCGGCGGCGCTGGACGCGGATGTGTACGAAAACTGGACGGACGTGTC
>CAKTKF010000403.1 GCA_934569215.1 uncultured Oscillospiraceae bacterium | reverse complement strand
GCTCCACGCCCCGGCTGCCCAGAACGTACTCGCCCTCGGTATTCTCCCGGAAGAACATCCAGTCGATGTTCTTTTCGGGGATGCACACGGGGCGGCAGTTGGCGTACAGATCCAGCTCCCGGCGCATGGCCACGTTGGCGCTCTCCATCTTACCGCCCATGGGGGTGGTAGTGGGGCCTTTCAGCAGCACGTCGCAGGTCTTGATCTCCGCCAGAACGTCGTCGGGAATGGCTTTGCCGCAAGCAAGACGATTTTCAATGGTCAGTCCCTCGATCTGCTTGATGACGATGGAACCCGCCGCAATTTCCTCTGCCAGCAGCTTTTCCAGCACCCGGGTGGCCTGCGCCGTGATGATGGGACCGATGCCGTCGCCGTCAATGACGCCGATAATAACCTGCTTTTTGGTGGAAAAATCCGTCTTTTCCCCGTTCATGTTCCGAATTCGTTCCAGCTGCTCCTCCAGCAGCTTCTGAAACGCCTCACAGGCAAGTGTAATTTCCTTCATTATTGTCCGCCCTCCTTTGTGTAGTTCAGCAGTCCGCCTGCCAGCAGAATCGCCCTCTGACGTTCCGTCAAAGTGCAGTTTACATAAAGCTTAAAGTCGTCGCCGGCGGTAACCGCGAGTCTGCCCCGCTCCATGCCGCCGGAAATGTCCGAAATGGTCAGAACCGCGTCCTGACTCAGCTTGTCGTAGTCCTCCGGATTCTCAAAGGTCACCGGCAGGATACCAGCGTTGATCAGGTTCGCCACATGGATTCTGGCAAAGGACTTGGCAATGACGCACCGGATGCCAAGGTACATCGGCACCAGTGCCGCGTGCTCCCGGGAGGAACCCTGCCCGTAGTTGCTGCCGCCCACGACGATACCGTCTCCCGCCGCCTTGGCTCTCTCGGCGAAGGTGGGGTCGCAGACCTCGAAGCAGAATTTGCTCAGGTAGGGAATGTTCGACCGGTAGGGCAGAATCTTCGCACCGGCGGGCATGATGTGGTCGGTGGTGATGTCGTCCCCCACCTTCAGCACCAGCTTTGCGGTGAGACTGTCGGTAAAAGGCTTGCTCTTGGGGAATTCCTTGATGTTGGGGCCGCGAAGCACCTGAGCATCCGCCGCCTTGTCCGCAGGGAGGGGGGGCAGCACGGCGGAATCGTTCACCAGGAACTTTACCGGCATGGTCACATTCAGCGGCTCGTCGATGGTGGTCGGGTCGGTGATGTATCCCGTCAGGGCGGAAGCCACGGCGGTTTCGGGAGAAACCAGATACACCTGTCCGTCCCGGGTGCCGGAACGGCCAATGAAATTCCGGTTGAAGGTTCTTAAGGAAACGCCGCCGGAATTGGGAGAGAAGCCCATGCCGATGCAGGGGCCGCAGGCGCATTCCAGCAGCCGCGCGCCGCTGGCGAGGATGTCCGACAGAGCGCCGCAGTCGCTGAGCATGGTCAGCACCTGCCGGGAGCCGGGGGACACGGACAGGCTGACGGAGGGATGAACGGTCTTGCCCTTCAACATGGCGGCGACCTTGAGC
>CAKTKF010000402.1 GCA_934569215.1 uncultured Oscillospiraceae bacterium | reverse complement strand
ATACTATACCCCAGATTTGCATTTTTGTCAACAGCCCCGCCGGCCGGCGGGGCTGTTTTGCGCGAAAATCAGCTTGCCGCTTCCGCCTTCTGGGCTTCCAGAATTTCCGCGGCGTTCAGAGAACGGATGACGCTGTAGCTGTCAAACCGGGTGTCGTTGGTGGCGGCCATGAAGACCAGCTGCGCCTTGATGTCGGGAACCTTGACCAGTGCGGCCTTGGCTTCCACATTGGCTGCGTCCACATCCTCCAGATACATCCGGCACCGCCCGTCGGGCAGGGGGAAGGTGGGATCGGACACGCCGAAGGACAGGGTGAAATCACTGCCGCCGCAGGTGCCCATCAGCTTGGAAGCCGCGTCCTGAAGCGCCGCGTCCTTGTCGCCGTTAAAAATATACTGGTCGGAATTGGGGAAGCGGAAATCCGCCAGCATGACCTCGTTAAAGCCCATTTCCTTCAGCTCCAGCACCACGGAGGTGATCCAGCTGATGGTGGTGGCGTTGGTGGGATCCAGCCAGAAATAGCCCTGATCCAGCCACAGACCCGCCCGGGAGAGCATGTACAGGCCGCAGGTGACATGTTCGTTGCCGAAATTCCAGTCCCGCAGGGAGCAGACCCGGGCGATGGTGTAGAATTTTTTGTTCATCAGGGTGTCCACCAGCGCCGCTACGGCCTCCACGTCCGTGGAAGCGGAATGCACCGCGCCGTCCAAGTGGGAGGGATAGAAGAACGAGCCGTAAGGTCCCTTCATGTCGATCATCACGGGCGTACCCGCGGGAAGCCGTTCCAGCTTGCCCAGAACGCCGTTGATGTCGTTTTGCAGCATGTTGCTGGAAATGTAGTAGCCGTTGATCTGGGTCAGCTCGTTGCCGGTGTCCAGAGCGTCGCTGCCTTCATTATAATAAATGGAAATTTTCTGCTGCGCCACAGGGGGCGTGGCGACCTCGCCGATGATGTCCTGGGAGGAATGCTCAAAATCCAGGCTCGCGCCGTCGGCGGTGTACACAACATACCGCTCCAGCCAGACGACCCAGCACAGCCAGGCAATCACGCCCACCAGCAGAAAAATCATAAGCACAAGACCCAGGCGGTTCAGCACCCGCCGGGTACGATAGGGGATACTCATAATACGCTCCTTCGTTTACAGTATACGCTTCGCGGTGACGCAGCGCCAGTCGTCCTTCGCCTTTGTGGCGGTGACGGTCAGCCCGGCGGCGGTCAGGGCTTCCAGCACGTCGGAAAGCCGGGTGTCCAGGATGCCGGAGCAGATCAGAGTGCTGCTTTCGCCTAAAAAATGGGGCAGCACCGGCGCAAGGCCGATGATCACGTCCGCCACGATGTTCACCAGCACCAGATCGTACCGCCCTGCGGCTAACGTGTCCATCAGCGCGGTGTCCTCGGTCACGTTGCCGGTGAGGGCGGTGAAGGCCGGGGCGGCGAAGCCGTTGTAGGCGGCGTTCTCCCGGGCGATGTCCTCCGCCTTGGGGTCAATGTCGATGCCAACGGCGGAATCCGCCCCAAGACGCAGGGCGGCGA
>CAKTKF010000401.1 GCA_934569215.1 uncultured Oscillospiraceae bacterium | reverse complement strand
ACGGCGGATAAGAAAAAGGCATCAAATGCCATGGTGCAGTTCCTCCTGATCTTCCATAACGGCCTTGAACAGCGCGTTCAGCCGCTGGGTTTTCCCGGCGAGATACAGCGCGCCGAACAGGGCTTCCAGGCCGGTGGCCTTGGCGTATTCGGCGGGGGTGGCGGATTTCGGTACCGCGTGGACGTGGGCGTTTTTCCCCCGGCGGTAGTAGGCAAGCTCCTCCTCGGTCAGCAGGGGCAGCAGCTTGTCTACGAATTTTGCCTGAGACGTGGCCTTTACCATCTGAATGGTGTCGTGGTGCAGCTGCCCCACGGTCTTCTCCCCCTGAGCGCAGAGATAGCCCCGGCAGAGAATTTCAAACACGCAGTCCCCCATATGGGCAAGCCCCAGATTGGAAATGGCGTCGATCTCCGACTGGGGCAGGTTCATTTTGAAATAATTTTCCATAGCTTCTCCCGATTGACCAGAAATTGGGCGCAAAGCCCGGTGAACAGCCCGGTGAGGATGCTGATGACGATCATCACCGGCAGATAGACCGCCAGGGACACCGTTCCCGTCAGGGCGACGGCCATGGCCATCTGCCCGATGGAGTGGGCGACGGCGCCCAGACACCCGGCGACCCAGAGCTGCTTTTTCGTAAGGATTTTCCGCAGGGCGATGGTCACGCCGATGGCGCAGACACCCCCGGCGGCGGAGTACAGAATGGTGCTGAAATTCCCGGCGAACACCGCCCCCAGGAAAATCCGCACCGCCAGCACCGCCGCGCCTTCCTTCGGCCCCAGCACGAAGACGGTGAACACCGTCACAATGTTGGCAAGCCCCAGCTTCACGCCGGGAATGGGAACCGGGGAGGGAATCTGGGCTTCGAGCATGAAAATGGTCAGGGCAATAGCGGCCAGCAGCGCCAGAAGCGTCATTTTTTTGGTTTTCAATCCGGCACCGCCTTTATATCCGGTACAGCCGCTTTCCGTTTTCCGTGGTGGCGGCGTGGACTTCCTCTACGGAAATGCCCCGGATCTCCGCCAGACGCTCCGCCATGCGGTACAGCTTTCCGGGGTCGTTGCGCTTGCCCCGGAAGGGTTCCGGGGACATGTAGGGGCAGTCGGTTTCCAGAACGATACGGTCCAAGGGAATGGCGGCGGCGGTCTCCACCGCTTTCCGGGCGTTTTTGAAGGTCAGAACGCCGGTAAAGCCGATGTACCAGCCCCGGGCGATCAGCCATTTTGCCATTTCCGCCGAGCCGGAGTAGCAGTGGAACACCCCCGTGACTTCGGGAAATTCCTCTACGATACGGGTGCCGTCCTCGTGGGCCTCCCGCTCGTGGACGATGACGGGAAGGCCTAATTCCCGCGCCAGCCCCATCTGGGCGCGGAATGCCGCCTGTTGACGCTCTCGCGGGATGTCCTCATAATGGTAGTCAAGGCCAATTTCGCCGATGGCCTTGATCTTGGGATTTTGTTTGCATAATGTCCGGTATTCTTCCAGAACGGCGTCATTTACCTCGTCGGCGGCGTCCGGATGGGAGCCGACGGCGGCGTAGATATAGTC
>CAKTKF010000400.1 GCA_934569215.1 uncultured Oscillospiraceae bacterium | reverse complement strand
TTCGGCTGTTCTGCGGCCATAGGAAAACCTCCCTTTGCGGGTATTGTACCACAAAGGGAGGCAATCGTCGAGAGGTTTCTTTTAGGTGATGTCTAAGTCAACCGTGACCTGATAGTAATCGCAGGCGTGGGCGGTGTAGTTTTTGACGTTCTCCTTGGAGATCATGTTCATTTGCAGGAAGGAGCAGAAGACATAGGCGTTGTCGTCCAGGATCATCTGTTGCAGCGCAACCGCCATCTCGCCCCGTTTGGCAGGGTCGAATTCCCGGGACAGCTGCTCGATCAGCGCTGTGACCTCCGGGTTATCATAAGCGCCAAAATTGTAGCTCATGCCGGGAACGCAGGAGGTGGTGAAGAAATACTGGGGGTCGCCGGAGGGGGCTGTTACCAGCGCGGAGGCGTAAATATCCCAGCTGCCCATGTCCGCCAAAAACTCCCGGCGGTTTGCAGTGCAGTTGATGTCCACGTCAATGCCGATCTCTTTGAGGGACGCCTGGGCGGACTCGGCCAGCAGGGGCAGCTCCTGACGGGAGGGGTAGGTCAGCCAGCGGACGGTCAGCTTCACGCCGTCCTTTTCCCGGATGCCGTCGCCGTCGGAATCCACCCAGCCCGCTTCCTCCAGAACCGCCTTCGCGCCCTCGGGGTCGTAGGCTTCCGCCGTGACGTTCTCGCCGCCGAAGGTGGAGAAGCCGTCGGGGAACGCGCCGTTGGCCGCGACGCCGTGGCCGTCCAAGAGGGTCTTCACGAAGCCCTCCTTGTTGATGCCCATGGCAATGGCCTTGCGGACGGCGGCGTCCTGGATGATGGGACTGGTCATGTTCATGGAGCCGAAGAAGGCGCGGGAGGTCTGGATGGCGGAGAACTGATAACCGCCGTTTTCAAAATTGGGGTAGGCCTCATAGGCCATGCCGTAGGCGGCGTCGATGTCCCCGGCCTGCAAGGCGGCGGAGAGGGTGTCGCCGTTAGAAAGGGTGCGGATGGTCAGCTCGTCCAGTTTGGGCGTGCCGTCCCAATACTGGGTGTTGGGGGTCAGGGTCAGATGGTCGTCCGTGACCAGCTCCTTTACAACGTAGGGGCCGGTGCCAACGACAATGCCGTTTTCAAAATCCGACGCGTCCACATCGATGATGCAGCCGTAGGGGTCGCCCAGATAGTTCATCAGGGCGGGATTGGGCTCGCTGGTGGTGACGGTCAATACCTGGCCGTCGGCGGCCACGTCCACGATCTTCGTGTCGCTGGGGGCGCGGTCGTGATTTTCCAGCAGATGGTTCAGGCACTGCTTTACGGCTTCGCCGTCCATGTCCCGGCCGGAGGAGAATTTCACGCCATCCCGGAGGGTGATCGTCCAGGTGCAGCCGCCGTCGTTTGTCCAGTCGGTGGCCAGCCAGGGTTCCAGCTCCATGGCGTCGGTGTAATGCACCAGGGTTTCCCCGATGCCGTAGCGGATGCAGGCCCAGCCGTTATAGGTGCGGTGGGGGTCAACGGTTTCTTCCCAGTTTTCGGAGTTGAAGGTGGTGTCGCCGATGACCATGGTTTTTTTGGCTGCCGT
>CAKTKF010000399.1 GCA_934569215.1 uncultured Oscillospiraceae bacterium | reverse complement strand
GCCAGGGCGTCGGAATCGAAGCCCTTTTCCGCGCGCCACGTCCAGTTGGCGCTGGACAATGTGCCGGGGAAATTCATCCGGGCTTCCTTGCCAAGCTCTAAGTAGTCCTGCATCTGCACCACGCACAGCCGGGACACGGATCCCATGCAGCCCCGGATCATGCCCCGGATATAGCCCTCCTCCCGGTTCAATCCGAGATAGGTCTTCGCGCAGGCCACATCCCCCGGCGCGGCTTCGTCAAACCACTGCTTCAGTGTCACATTGTCGTGGGTGCCGGTGTAGCACACGGAGTCCACGGGGTACAGGTGGGGCATGTAGTCGCTTTCCTCCCGGGAGTCGAAGGCAAATTCCAGAACCTTCATGCCGGGATAGCCGGAGTCCTGCTGCAATTTGCGCACCTCGGGGGTGACAAAGCCCAGGTCTTCGGCGATGAATTCCAGATCAGGCAGAGCCTGCTGAATGGTGCGGACAAAGTCCATTCCGGGGCCTTTCACCCACTTGCCGTTCCGGGCTGTGGTATCCCCTGCCGGCACCGACCAGTAGCTCTCAAAGCCGCGGAAATGATCCAGGCGGATAACGTCGTACAGCTTCCCGGCGGCAGCCAGGCGCTGAATCCACCAGGAATAGTGGGTCTGCGCCATCTTTTTCCAGTCGTAAATGGGGTTGCCCCAGAGCTGGCCGTCCGCGGTGAAGGAATCCGGGGGGCAGCCTGCCACCTGCTCCGGATGGCGGCTTTCGTCCAGCTGGAACAGCTCCGGATTTGCCCACACGTCCGCCGAATCCAGCGGGACGTAAATGGGAACGTCGCCAATGATTCGGACGCCCTTGGCGTTGGCGTAGCTGCGCAGAGCCTTCCACTGCTTGTCAAACTCATACTGAACAAAGAATTGCAGCCGGATCTCCTCAGACAGTTCCCGGCGCTTTTCCGCCAGAGCGTCAACCTTGCGCAGACGCAGAGCTTCCGGCCAATCCAGCCAGGGCTTGCCGCCGAGGGTGTCCTTCAGCGCCATGAACAGGGCATAATCTTCCAGCCAGCTTCGGCTCTGCTCTACGAAGGTCTCATAGGCTTCATCCGGCGTAAACCGCTGAAATGCCAGCCGCAGCACATTCATCCGGTGGGCGTACATGGCGCCAAAGTCCACACGTTCCGGGTTGCTGCCCCAGGGGATGTCCTGAATTTCTTCTTTTTTCAGCAACTTTTCGTCCACCAGGGTGTCCAGGTCGATGAGATAGTGGTTGCCCGCGCAGGCGCCCAGGGACTGGTAGGGGGAGTCGCCGTAGCCCGTAGGGGTCAGGGGCAAGATCTGCCAGCACCGCTGTCCAGCCTTGACCAGAAAGTCCACAAAGGCATAGGCGTCCTTCCCCATGGTGCCGATGCCGTAAGAGGTCGGCAGGGAGGTAATATGCATCAAAATTCCGCTTTCGCGCATTGCAATGGTCTCCTTAATTGATACCGTTTTCCCAACTTTTGCGAAAAACGGCGTCTGTGATATGTGATCGTTCATTAAAATGCTCAATTCAGAATTGAGCATTTTAATGGATTATCAGTGTGAAATTTCCCG
>CAKTKF010000398.1 GCA_934569215.1 uncultured Oscillospiraceae bacterium | reverse complement strand
TCCTTGACGATCTTCAGCTCGCCGGTGTAGTAGTCGAACTGGGTCTGCACATAGGTAAAGCCGTTGATCCGGGAGATGATCTGGGCGGCGTCCTTGCCCAGGCCGTTCAGGATGACCCGCAGAGGCTCCTTACGCGCCTTGTTGGCGGAGCGGGCAATGCCGATAGCGCCTTCGGCAGCGGCGAAGGACTCGTGACCGGCCAGGAAGGCGAAGCACTTGGTCTCGTCCCGCAGCAGCATGGCGCCCAGATTGCCGTGGCCCAGACCGACCTTGCGGTCCTCGGCGACGGAACCGTCGATGCAGAAAGCCTGCAGGCCGATGCCGATGGCCTCGGCGGCCTCGGCGGCGGTCTTGACACCCTTCTTCAACGCGATGGCGGCGCCCACGGTGTAAGCCCAGCAGGCGTTCTCAAAGCAGATGGGCTGAATGCCCTTGACGATCTCGTAGGGGTCGAAGCCCTTCGCCTTGCAGATATCCCGGCACTCTTCCACGGAGGAGATGCCGTACTGCGCGAGGACGCCGTTGATCTTGTCAATTCTTCTTTCGTAACTTTCAAACAAAGCCATTGTTTCGTCCTCCTCTTATTCCTGACGGGGGTCGATGTACTTGGGCGCGTTGTCAAAACGGCCGTAGTGACCCTTCGCCTTGGCGTAGGCGGTGTTGGCGTCGTCGCCCTTCTTCATGAAGTCCATCATCTTGCCCAGGTTTACAAACTCGTAGCCGATGATCAGGTTCTCGTCGTCCAGAGCAACGCGGGTGACATAGCCCTCGGCCATCTCCAGGTAACGGGGACCCTTGGACTTGGTGGCGAACATGGTGCCAACCTGGCTGCGCAGACCCTTGCCCAGGTCTTCCAGAGAAGCGCCGACCACCAGGCCGCCCTCGGAGAACGCAGACTGGCTGCGGCCGTAGACGATCTGCAGGAACAGCTCCCGCATGGCGGTGTTGATGGCGTCGCACACCAGATCGGTGTTCAGAGCCTCGAGGATGGTCTTGCCGATGAGAATTTCGGCGGCCATAGCGGCGGAATGGGTCATGCCGGAGCAGCCGATGGTCTCCACCAGAGCTTCCTCAATGACGCCCTCCTTGATGTTCAGGGTCAGCTTGCAGGCACCCTGCTGGGGAGCGCACCAGCCGATACCGTGGGTAAAGCCGCTGATGTCCTTGATCTCCTTGGCCTGAACCCACTTGCCCTCTTCGGGGATGGGAGCGGGGCCATGGTAGGCGCCCTTAGCCACG
Source organism: uncultured Oscillospiraceae bacterium (assembly GCA_934569215.1). Taxonomy (GTDB): domain Bacteria; phylum Bacillota; class Clostridia; order Oscillospirales; family Oscillospiraceae; genus Faecousia. The sequence goes on along the minus strand of CAKTKF010000398.1, from coordinate 334 downwards.
GAGCACATATTCTGTACTTCTGCACTGTAAATCATGGCAAATTTCCTTTCTTTCAAAAGACGTTTCCGTCTTTGGGTTTACTTTTCCGGACAACCGGAGTTTTGCCTGTATATTATACATGCCGCCGGGAAAAATGTCAATTCCCCGGCGGCAAAATCGTTGTAAATTTCGGGCGGATACGACGTTATATCCGCTTGAGCGGGTGGGAGCTGTCCTGCGCGATCAAAAGGTCCGTGATGATATCGTTGCTGACCAGGTACCCCTGAGGGGTCAGCACCCAGCGGCCGGAGTCGTTCTGGGTCGCCTGATAGTAGCGGCGGCGCTTTTCCAGCAC
>CAKTKF010000397.1 GCA_934569215.1 uncultured Oscillospiraceae bacterium | reverse complement strand
GTTCTTGACGCCGTTGAAGAAGAACTCACCCTTGATGCAGTAGCCGGGGCCGCCCATGCCGGTGCCCTCGGGACAGCCGCCCTGAATCATGAAGCCGGGAATGACTCTGTGGAAGATCAGACCGTCATAAAAATGGTGGCTGCACAGGTCGATGAAGTTGCGAACGCTCTGGGGCGCCTTGTCGGGATACAGCTCGCCCTCGATGACGCCGCCGTTTTCCATGGTGATCTTAAATGTGGGATTCATTGATTTCTCTCCTTCATGGCCCGGTCGATCTGACGCTTGGCGTCCTTCTCTGCCGCGGCCTGTCGTTTGTCATATAGCTTTTTGCCTTTGCACAGCCCGACCTTGACCTTTACCCGGCTGCCCTTGAAGTAGACGGACAGGGGGATCAGGGCGTAGCCGTCCTGCTTGACCTTGCCGTAGAGCCGCATGATCTCCCGCTTGTGCAGCAGCAGACGGCGGGGACGGCGGGGGTCAACGTTGAAGCGGTTGCCGTGGTCGTAAGGGGAGATGTGCATCTGGTTCAAGAGCATGTCGCCGTCCTTGATACCGCACCAGGCGTCCTTCAGGTTCAGCGTGCCTGCCCGGATGGACTTGACCTCGGTACCCACCAGTTCAATGCCTGCCTCGATCTCTTCTTCCACGAAGTATTCGTGGTAGGCTTCCCGGTTTCGCGCCATGACCTTTACGCTTGCCTTTTCCAGATGTCTCACCCCCTGCGCAATTCTACGGTCATTATACCATAACTGTCAAGGGGATTATACCGCCCCGATGGTAAATGTTTCCGTTTACAGCAGACGCAACCCCCACTCGCCGTTGTCCTCCTGATAATACTGAAATTCGTTCAGCGTGTCGGATTCAAAGACTCTTAGCATGTCCATAAAATCCTCCACCAGACGGTATTCTGACAATTGCTGCCTAGGCAGCCAGAACACCTCGCCCTCGTCGGAGGACTGCAATTCTCCGGTGTAGCGGTCGGCCTTGTAGAAGAATACCACATACCGGGCGTTGTCCCGGGTCTGGAATTGCTTGACCCCGTACAGCGTCGGGTTTTCGATGGTCAGCCCGGTTTCCTCCCGGGTCTCCCGGATGGCGGCTGCGGTGAAGGCTTCCCCCGGCTCTACATGTCCGCCGGGAAAGCAGATGCCTGGCCAGCCGGGGTCATTGCGATCCTCCATCAGAAGATTGCCGTTGCCGTCGGATACCATGACCAGCACGGTGAAAATTGCCTGTTCCGCCATGATTACACCTCGTCAAACAGAAAATGTTCCAGATCTTTCGTGGACGCGAAGGAAAAGTCGCACAGACGAGTCATTTCCTCCGTGATCTCCGGATAGTCCCTCCGCCCCCAACCGGCAAAGGCGATGGGGACACCGGCGCTATGTGCCATCTCCCAGGCGGGCTTCATGTCGTCCACCACCAGCAGCTGGGATTGGGGATAGCCGTATTTCGCCATGATCTGCTCCAGCGGCCAGGGGCTGGGCTTGCGCAGTTCCTCCGGCAGATCCCAGCCGTAGATATCGTCGGGGAGGATGTCAAAGTGGGTCTCATAGTCCCGGGTGATGTTCTGGAT
>CAKTKF010000396.1 GCA_934569215.1 uncultured Oscillospiraceae bacterium | reverse complement strand
CGGTGTCCGTCGTGAATCGACATAATTTTCACCTCGTAGTTCTTCCCCCTTGCTATTTTGTCCCGTTTCCGCTAGAATGAGAATTGAAAAGAACGTCGAATCTTGCCGGGAAAGTTTTCACCCATTCTGCGCATGATAAGACTGCTAGGAGGATCGTCATGGAAGAAAAGAAAGATACGCTGGGGATGCTGGATCTGGTGATTCGCCCCGGCTTCTGCGTGAAAGATAATCAGATCGTCAAGATCAATCAGGCCGCCGAGAGCCTTTTTATCACCCCCGGCACCGATATCCGCCCGCTGCTTCTCACCGGCGCTGAGGAATACGCCGCGTTCACCGGCGGGTGCCTGTATCTGACGCTGAGCCTGTCCTCCCACAGCTGGGGTGCGTCGGTCACACGGGTGGAGGACACGGACGTATTTCTGCTGGAACAGGAATCGGACAACGGCGAGCTTCGCTCCATGGCGCTGGCCGCCCGGGAGCTGCGGGAGCCGCTGACCAACGTCATGATCACCGCCGACAGTCTGTTTCCCCTCTGCGCCACGGAGGATAATCCCCATGCGGCGGAGCAGGTCGCCCGCCTGAACCGTGGGCTGTTTCAGATTCTCCGGATCATCGGCAACATGTCCGACGCCGAACGCTGCGCCGCCGTCTCCCGTCAGGAAACGGTGGATATTCCGGCGCTGTTCGCCGAATTTTTTGAGAAGGCGGAGACGCTCATTTCCCATACCGGCATCACCCTGACCTACGAGGGACTGGATCAGCCGATCTACGGCCTTGCCGACCGGGAGCAGCTGGAACGGGCGGTGCTGAACATTCTGTCCAACGCTATCAAGTTCACCCCGAAGGGCGGAACCGTCGCGGCCAAACTGACCCACAGCGGCCGAATGCTTCGCCTGAGCGTGACGGACAGCGGTTCCGGGATTGCCCAGAGCGTCCGCAGCAGCGTTTTCTCCCGGTATCTCCGCCAGCCTGCCCTGGAGGACAGCCGGTACGGCATCGGCCTCGGCATGGTGCTCATCCGCACCGCCGCCGCCCACCACGGGGGCACCGTCCTCATCGACCAGCCGGAAGGTGCGGGTACGAGAATCACCATGACCATGTCCATCCGCCAGAGCAAGCAGGCAACGCTCCGCTCCAACGTTCTGCGGGTGGACTACGCCGGAGAGCGGGATCACGGGCTGATCGAGCTTTCCGAGTGCCTCCCCACGGAACTGTACGAATAATTTTCCCGTCCGGTCTGCTGAGCAGACCGGACATTATTTTTTACAGATAAGATTTCAGATACTGTCCCGTATAGCTTTCGGGAACCTGCGCCACTTCCTCCGGCGTGCCGGACGCGACCAGGGTTCCGCCGCCGTCGCCGCCCTCAGGGCCAAGGTCGATCAGATAATCCGCCGTCTTGATAACATCCAGATTGTGCTCGATGACCAGAACGGTGTTCCCCGCTTCCACCAGCCGCTGCAACACCTCAATGAGCTTATGCACGTCGGCGGCGTGGAGGCCGGTGGTCGGCTCGTCCAGAATATAGATGGTCTTTCCCGTGGAGACCCGCGCCAGCTCCGTCGCCAGCTTCACCCGCTGGGCTTCGC
>CAKTKF010000395.1 GCA_934569215.1 uncultured Oscillospiraceae bacterium | reverse complement strand
TTCCTCCTATGATGCCTTCCCTGGGAAAAGCAAATTGTGTATGCAAGAATTTTACACATGTATTATAGCCTAAAAAAATCGACTTTTCAATAGGGAAATCCAATAAAAATTGCGCCCTATCCGGATTCTTCTTTGCCTTCTCCGTCACAGCTTAATCAAACGTGTAGAAACGATTGTTTCTGCGGGCAGAAATCGCTTCCTGTCTTCTATCCCTGCCGCGCCTTGAGCTTCTCAAAAAACGGATTTAGCCAGATAAACAGTTGGGGGTGAATTTTGACCAGCTGCCGCTTAAGTTTCGTAATTCTTCCCATATCATCGCCATAATTACCTGTAAGAGGCGCAGCGATTCTCCGGACAAGCTCCTGATTCTGATCTTTCCACTCCGGCATCTTCCAGGTGATGAGAAGCATATCCATACAAAGACCGATATACTGATTGTAGGCCTCCGGGACACACGCCGGGAAATGCTCCTGATAAAAAGCCAGCCGTTCCTTGGTGCTGGTAATCCATTCAAAGAAGCGCGTTGTAAAATGCCCACGTGTAATACTGTTTTCCGACTGATACCAGTAATACATCGGCCGTGCCGTGTAGGTTACCCGCTTTGCCCTTGCGACAAGCAGATGCTGCATAGCCATATCTTCCATATACACGTTTTTCTGCCGCAATCCATCAAATATTTCAGCAGAATATAATTTATCCCACATCGCATTGGTTATGCAGCTGCAACGAATCAGTTCCGACTGAGCATCGGTACCACCAGCTGTAAACTGGACGTCCATATCAGGGTTAAAATATCCTGTGATTTTCTCCCCTGTAACAATTGCCGTACCGCAGCAGGAAATCTGCGCATTTTCCGCTATCATTCTTTGCAGCAAGACTTCATACATCTCCGGGTCAATCCAATCGTCCGCGTCCACAAATCCAACATAGTCGCCATGCATAGCATCCAATCCAGCGTTTCTGGCTGGCCCCACGCCGCCGTTCTCTTTACGAATCACGGCAATTCTGGAATCCTCCAAAGCAAAGGCTTCGCACAACTCCCCGCTTCTGTCGTGAGACCCATCATCCACCAGAATAATCTCCAAATTCCGATAGGTCTGTGCGCGGATACTGGCAACACATTTTCTGAGATACTTTTCCGCATTATAGACAGGCACGATAACAGAAATCAGTGGTTCTTGCACCCTATTCTCCTTAACTGCTCACGTTATACCATTTTCGTAAAAAGAGGAAGCAAACCCGAATAATCAGATAATAATCAGGTTCTTGGGGCTTCCGGTAATATCCTCGCAGCCTTCTTCCGTGATAATGGTTACATCCTCAATGCGAACGCCGAATTTTCCGGGCAGATAGATGCCCGGTTCCGCGGAGCAGACGACGCCTGCGGGCAGCGGCTCAGTGTTGCTGGCGTTGGGGCTGGGGTTCTCATGAATTTCCAGACCCAAGCTGTGGCCGTAGCCGTGGCCGAAGTATTCGCCGTAACCGGCGTCGGCAATGACCTTCCGGGCTACGCCGTCAATATCCTTGCCGGGAACGCCGGCCTTCGTGGCGGCGATGGCGGTCAGCTGCGCCTTGAGAACGGTATCGTACACGTGCTTCATC
>CAKTKF010000394.1 GCA_934569215.1 uncultured Oscillospiraceae bacterium | reverse complement strand
GGCGAAGGCACCGACCTTTCCCTGTACGACTCCGTAAAGGTGCCCTCCTCCTTCCTGGTCTCTCAGGGGCAGTCCGATATGGACTTTGTGGCCGGTTATGACGGCGGTCTGCAAAAGGGCATCGCCACCGTGGCCGATCACCACATTTCCCCCGGTAAAAAAATGTGGACATGGGGACACGGCGATTTCGGCGAAATGTGGTGCTCCAACCTCACCGACGAGGACGGCCCCTATATCGAGCTGATGACCGGCGTCTACACCGACAACCAGCCGGACTTCACCTGGATCGCCCCCTTTGAGACCAAGGAATTTGAGCAGTACTGGTACCCCATCCGGGATATCGGTGACGTGAAGAACGCCACCGTCGACGCCGCCATGAATCTGGAGCAGCGGGGCGAAAAGGTATTCCTGGGCTTCAATGCCACCGGTTCCTTCCCCAATGCCAGAATCACGGTGCGCAAGGGCGAAGAAGTCCTCTTTACCGAGACCGCCGACATGACCCCCGCGGCCAGCTGGTGCAAAGAGCTGTCTCTGAACGAAGACGCTGCCGATCTGACCGCCACCCTGACCGACGAAAACGGCAAGGTTCTGGTGTCCTACAAGCCCTACGTCCGGGGACAGAAGCAGCCCATCGAGGTTCGTACTCCCGTAAAACGTCCCTGCGAGTATGACACCGTGGAGGAGCTGTACATCAACGGCTTCCATCTGGAGCAGTACAAGCAGCACAACTTTGACCCCCGGGATTACTATCGGGAAGCGTTGAAGCGTGACCCCGGCGACATCCGCTGCAATACCTCCATGGGGCGTCTGGCGCTGAAGGACGGAAAATTCCGGGAGTGTGTCGCCTACTGCGACGCCGCCATTGCCCGGCTCACCAGCCGCAACCAGCATCCTGCCGACACGGAGGCCTTCTATCTGAAGGGTCTGGCCTTGCAGTATCTGGGCGCGTATGACGAAGCCTACGATGTCCTTTACCGCGCCGCGTGGAACTATCCCCACCGCAGCGCAGCCTACTTCCAGCTGGCCACGCTGGACTGCCGCAGGGGCGAGTATCTTGACGCGCTGGAAAAGCTGGAAATTTCTCTGGGGCTCAATGCCGGTCACAGCCGCGCCGTGAACCTGAAAACCGCGATCCTGCGCCGTCTGGGGCGGGACGAGGAAGCTAAGAATCTGGCGGCCGCTTCCGTTTCCGGAGATCTTTTGGATCTGTGGGCAAGAGTGGAGCTGAGCCATTATGAAGACAATGGCGGCGCCATCCGGGAAATGTTCGGTCAGAAGCCGGAAAACTATCTGGATGTGGTCTGCGATTACTTAGAAGCCGGTCTTACCGAGGACGCTCTGTACGTAATAGACCTGAGCGGGAGCCATTATCCCCTGCTGCATTACTACCGGGGCTACTGCCGGCATCTGCTGGGTCAGGACGGCAGCGAAGATCTTGCCTTTGCCGCTTCTCTGGACACCGGTCTGTGCTTCCCTGCACGGCTGGAGGACATTGCCGTGCTGAAATACGCCATCGCAAGCAATCCTGCCGACGCCAACGCCTGCTATTATCTGGGCGATCTGTACTATGACCGCTTCCGCTATGACGATGCCGTAGAGCTG
>CAKTKF010000393.1 GCA_934569215.1 uncultured Oscillospiraceae bacterium | reverse complement strand
GACCGGGGCAATCTGCTGTGCATCGTCTGCGACGGCATGGGCGGCGCCAAATCCGGAAACATTGCCAGTTCTCTGGCGGTGGATGTGTTCGTGGAGGAAGTCCGCCGCTGCTGGAAGCCTGTCATGGAACAGGAGAAGGTGGATCAGATGCTCCGCAGCGCCGTGAAGCTGGCGAACTTCACCGTGTACGACCAGTCCCGGCAGTTTGAGGAATTCGACGGCATGGGCACTACGCTGGTGGCGGTGATGGTGCGGGGACGGAAGGCGACTATCGTTAACGTTGGCGACAGCCGCGCCTATCACGTGGGCAAAGGCGGCATCCGGCAGGTGACCAAGGATCACTCCCTGGTGCAGATGATGGTGGACAGGGGAGATCTGACCCCGGAGGTGGCAAAAAGCTACCCCGGCAAGAACTTCATCACCCGCGCCATCGGCACGGAGACCACCGTTCTGTGCGACATCTTCCATCTGGATGTGGGCAAGGGCGACTATCTGCTGCTGTGCAGCGACGGATTGAGCAATCTCTTGGACGATCAGGAAATTCTTTTCGAGGTCGTCCACGGCGTGTATAAGCAGAACTGCTGCAAGCGCCTTCTGAACATCGCAAAAAACCGGGGCGCGCCGGACAATGTTACCAGCGTGCTGATCGCCGTTTGAGTACCGGGAAAGGAGCAATATCTGAATATGGATCAATATATTGGACGGCTCTTGGACGACCGGTACGAAATTCTGGAGATCATCGGTACCGGCGGTATGGCCGTCGTCTATAAGGCACGGGATCACCGGCTGAACCGGCTGGTGGCCGTCAAAATACTGAAAGATGAATTTGCCCGGGATGAGGAATTCCGCCGCCGGTTCCGTGCCGAGGGCGAGGCCGTGGCCATGCTGAGCCATCCCAACATTGTGCAGGTCTACGACGTTTCCGCCTCCGACAGCGCCAATTACATCGTCATGGAGCTGATCGACGGCATTTCCCTCAAGCAGTACATGGAGAAAAAAGGGGTGCTCAACTGGAAGGAGACGCTGCATTTTGCCATGCAGATCGCCAAGGGCTTAGAGCACGCTCACAGCCGGGGGATTATCCACCGGGACATCAAGCCCCATAACGTCATGGTGCTGAAAAACGGCTCCGTCAAGGTGATGGACTTCGGCATTGCCCGGGTCATGAGCAAGAGCAACACCTTGACAAAGGAAGCGTTGGGCAGCGTCCACTACATTTCCCCGGAACAGGCCAAGGGCGGACATACCGACAACCGTTCCGACATTTATTCTCTGGCTGTGGTCATGTATGAAATGATGACCGGCCGGCCGCCCTACGACGGGGAATCTCCCGTGGCGGTGGCCATCCAGCATATCAACGGCGGCGCGCCGCTGCCCTCCACCCTGAACCCCAACATTCCCCGGGGTCTGGAGCAGATCATCATGAAGGGCATGGCGCTGGAGGTGAACGACCGTTACGTCTCCGCCACGGAAATGCTCCACGATATGGAGGAATTCCGGCAGAACCCGGACATGATCTTCGATTACCACAGCATTGTGGACGACGCCACCCGGGTGCTGCCCAATCTTTCCCGCGGCATGACCACGGCGGAGAAAAAGGTGCAGGCCAAGAC
>CAKTKF010000392.1 GCA_934569215.1 uncultured Oscillospiraceae bacterium | reverse complement strand
CATCTTATTGTCCTCCTTAAATATTAGGCGTTCATGCCGCGCACAAGCCGGCAGAGGACTCACCTTGATTTCAGACCAATTTATTCTAGCACGGATTCCTCTGAAAATCAAGCCTTATTTTACAAATCATTCGGAAAATATGGAGGAAAAACATCTTCCGCAGCCGAAATCAGTCGCATTTACCGGTTTGCGCGGCGCTTTTTCTGTTCATGGGATTCCACTTCCCGCTGATGTAATACCCGGCAAAGAGGACAAACAGCAGAAGGTTATGGGCAATCATGCACGTCCAGGCAGACACCAGCCCCATTCCCAGCAGCTGGGTGCAGATAAACGTACCCACAATGCGCACGCCCCACATGCCCGCGATGTTGCAAACAAAGGGCATCAGCGTGTTTCCCATACCCTGCATCATGCCCTCCACAATGATGGACACGCCGTAAAACGGTTCGGACACCGCCACCATCCGCAGAACCGTAACGCCGAGGGCAATCACCTGAGCATCCTTAGAGAACAGTCGCATCATGTTGGGCGCGAACAGGAAAAGCAGCGATCCGGAAACAATCATCAGACTGACTTCAATGAACAGAATCATCCGCGCCAGCTCCTTGACACGCCGGTTGTCCCCCGCCCCCAGAGCGTTGCCCGCCAGCGTTGCCGCCGCTGTCTGCATTCCGTAGCCGGGAATGTAAAACGCAGATTCCACCGTGTTGGCGATCGTGTGGGCAGCGGTGGTGATCTCCCCCAGAGAGTTGATCATCGACGCAAAGGCCACATAGCCCAAGGATGTCCCGAAGCGCTGCAAGGCATTGGGAAGCGCCACCCGCAGGCAAGGCTTCAGCACGTCCCAATCCGGCCGCAGCTTCTGCCCCCTGGGAGACAGCAGCGGATGCCGCCAAAGCACCACGGTGATGCACACGCCGCCGATTACGAAGGAAATGGCGCTGGCTACGGCCGCGCCGATGACGCCCCATCCGGCGCCGAAAACGGTCACGCCCCAAACCGCCCGCGTGGGGTAGATCAGCAGAAAATTAAGGATCACATTGACGCCGTTCACCAGAAACCCAACCCGCATAGGGGTCTTGGTATCCCCTGCCGAACGAAGCAGCGTGCCGAAAATCGTAATGGCCGTCCGCGCCAGCATGGGCGTATACAGAATAAAGAAGTACCGGGCAGCCAAATCCTGAATGGCGGGATCGACCTGCATCCACACCGGCACCTTGCCGCTCAGCGCCAGCATCAGCGCAGTAAAAAACGTGCCGCAGACCAATACCGCCAGCACCGCCTGAGACGAGGCCTTCCCCGCCCGTTTCGTATCCCCCGCTCCGCAGGCCTGGGATACAAAGGACAAAAAGCCCACGCCAATGGCGGAAATGGTGCTGCTGATCAGCCAGTTGACCGTGCTGGTAGCGCCCACCGCCGCGGTCGCCTGGGTACCGATCGCGCCGACCATGGCAGTGTCAATATACTGCACCGCCGTCTGCATCAGCTCCTCCAGCATGGTCGGCCACGCCAACGTCAGAATGGTCGGCACCATCCCCCAGGGGAGAAAAGAACGCTTCGTTTTTTCCATGAAATCCTCACATCATTTTTTCTGTATGATCCGGCAAAACAATTAAAC
>CAKTKF010000391.1 GCA_934569215.1 uncultured Oscillospiraceae bacterium | reverse complement strand
ATGCCGTTTTCGGCGGCGAAATCCTCGCTGACCTGAGAAAACACCGCGTCCTGCGCCGCCGCGTGGTCGGCGCGGAAACGGAGCATGGTCAGGGTTTTATACCGCGCTCCCGCCCGGCCGCTGCCCAGACGCGCCGGGGTCTTTTCTTTCATTTTCCGGAATTTTTCCTCGTTTTCGGCGTGTTCCACCAGATAGAGCTTCCGTAAGTCCAGCGCCGTCACATCCGGGACAAAGTCGCCGTCCCGGTAAGGGGTGGGCGCTTTCTCCGGCTGGGGCGCGGTCGGGCGATAGTCGCCGCCCTTCACCGGCGGCTCATGCGCCATGCCGCTCAATATCTCCGCCACCATGGCGGCCAGTTCCTGTTTGTTCATTTGCTTCTTCCCTCTACTTTCCGAGAACCAAGGTTTTTACCACCACAGGCAGGGCAGGCCCCACCGGGGCGCCCACGTCCAGATAGCTGCCTTCGCTCACCTTCACCCGGTCGATGCACAGAATCTGAGCGTTGCAGCCGAGACGGAGCGCCAGCGCCTGTCCCAGCGCCTTTGCCATGTCCTGCTCCAAGCAGATCAGCGCTTTTCCGTCCGTACCTGCCGCAATCTCTTCCGCCATCGCCGCCACCTCCCGGTAGCCCGGGGAAGCAAGCCCCGGAAACGCCAGAATGGCGCTGTCCTCCTGCTTGCTCAGCTCCCGGCGGATGACCTCCCGGGAAATGTCCGTCAGTGACACCACCGGGACGTTTTTCAGCGGGAACGGGACATTTTGGTGGAACACGGTGCTTCCGGACAGCTGGGCGCTGTGACAGCCCGCGCCGATGACCGTGGCGCGGATGGTCTCGCTTCCCAGGGTAAATTCCCCCCCGCAGAGACGGCTCTCCCGGATGGTCTGTCCCAGAATCGGCCCCAGGTCGCCGAATTCCAGCCATGGAAGCGCTTTTTCGATGCAGTCCGCCACGCCGCCGGAGAAAGAGATGACCAACTCCCGTTCTCGACAGGGGTCAAACCGCCCCGCCTCCCGGGTGGTCAGCTGCTCCAGAAGCGGCGTTTCCTCCCGCAGACCCGCAGCCATTTCCAGCGCCCGGGTCAATATTTCGGCTACGGTTTTTACCTGCCCGGGGCTTGCCTTGTCCCCCGGTTTTAAGTCGCACAATCCGCTCAGCACCGGAGAAACATAGGTGACGGTGCCGCCGCCGTCAAATTTCAGCAGCCGCCCGCCCACGTTCAGGCAGCCGGTTCTCTCGATTTTCCCGTCGCGGATCAGCGCCAGATTGCTGGTGCCGCCGCCGATGTCCATATGCAGCACCGTTTTTCCCGTCTGCCTGGAAAAGTCCACCGCCCCCGCGCCCTTGGCGGCCAGGACGCTTTCCAGATCGGGGCCTGCGGTCGCCACCACGAACTCCCCGGCAAAATCCGACAGGGCGTCCAGCACCGCCCGGGCGTTTTCCTTGCGGCTGGTCTCTCCCGTGATGATGATGGCGCCGGTGTCCACGCTCTCCCGGCGGATGCCCGCCTTCCGGTACTCCTCCGCCACCAGCTCCCGCAGCGCTTCGGCGTCCACATGGCTCTCGTCCAGCAGGGGCGTAAAATACACCGGACTGCGGTAGCGGATGTCCCGCCGGGCGATCTCCATTTCCGGCACCGC
>CAKTKF010000390.1 GCA_934569215.1 uncultured Oscillospiraceae bacterium | reverse complement strand
ATGCCGTTTTCGGCGGCGAAATCCTCGCTGACCTGAGAAAACACCGCGTCCTGCGCCGCCGCGTGGTCGGCGCGGAAGCGGAGCATGGTCAGGGTTTTATACCGCGCTCCCGCCCGGCCGCTGCCCAGACGCGCCGGGGTTTTCTCCTTCATTTTCCGGAATTTTTCCTCGTTTTCGGCGTGTTCCACCAGATAGAGCTTCCGTAAGTCCAGTGCCGTCACATCCGGGACAAAGTCGCCATCCCGGTAAGGGGTGGGCGCTTTCTCCGGCTGGGGCGCGGTCGGGCGATAGTCGCCGCCCTTCACCGGCGGCTCTTGCTCCATGCCGCTTAAAATCTCCGCCACCATGGCGGCCAGTTCCTGTTTGTTCATTTGCTTCTCCCCTCTATTTCCCCAGAACCAATGTTTTTACCACCACCGGCAGGGCTGGCCCCACCGGGGCACCCACGTCCAGATAGCTGCCTTCGCTCACCTTCACCCGGTCGATGCACAGAATCTGAGCGTTGCAGCCGAGCCGGAGCGCCAGCGCCTGTCCCAGCGCCTTGGCCATGTCCTGTTCCAGACAAATCAGCGCGTTTCCGTCCGTACCTGCCGCAATCTCCTCCGCCATCGCCGCCACCTCCCGGTAGCCCGGGGAAGCAAGCCCCGGAAACGCCAGAATGGCACTGTCCTCCTGCTTGCTCAGCTCCCGGCGGATGGTCTCCCGGGAAATGTCCGCCAGCGACACCACCGGGACGTTTTTCAGCGGGAACGGGACGTTCTGGTGGAACACGGTGCTTCCGGACAGCTGGGCACTGTGGCAGCCCGCGCCGATGACCGTGGCGCGGATGGTCTCGCTTCCCAGGGTAAATTCCCCTTGGCAGAGCCTGCTTTCCCGGATGGTCTGCCCCAGAATCGGCCCCAGGTCGCCAAATTCCAGCCATGGAAGCGCTTTTTCAATGCAGTCCGCCACACCGCCAGAGAAGGAAACGACCAATTCCTTTTCCCGGCAGGGATCAAACCGCCCCGCTTCCCGGGTGGTCAGCTGCTCCAGCAGGGGCGTTTCCTCCCGCAGACCCGCCGCCATTTCCAGCGCCTGCGTCAGAATTTCGGCCACGGTTTTCACCTGCCCGGGGCTTGCCTTGTCCCCCGGTTTTAAGTCGCACAACCCGCTCAGCACCGGAGAAACATAGGTGACGGTGCCGCCGCCGTCAAATTTCAGCAGCCGCCCGCCTACATTCAGGCAGCCGGTTCTCTCGATTTTCCCGTCGCGGATCAGCGCCAGATTGCTGGTTCCGCCGCCGATGTCCATGTGCAGCACCGTTTTTCCCGTCCGCTGGGAGTAGTCCACCGCCCCCGCGCCCTTGGCGGCCAGGACGCTTTCCAGATCGGGACCAGCTGTCGCCACCACGAACTCCCCGGCAAAGTCCGACAGGGCGTCCAGTACCGCCCGGGCATTTTCCTTGCGGCTGGTCTCTCCCGTGATGATGATGGCGCCGGTGTCCACGCTTTCCCGGCGGATGCCCGCCCTCCGGTATTCCTCCGCCACCAGCTCCCGCAGCGCCCCGGCATCCACATGGCTTTCGTCCAGCAGGGGCGTAAAATACACCGGACTGCGGTAGCGGATGTCCCGCCGGGCGATCTCCATTTCCGGCACCGC
>CAKTKF010000389.1 GCA_934569215.1 uncultured Oscillospiraceae bacterium | reverse complement strand
CAAGGCCAGCGTGCTGTGATAGCGCATGGTAAGACCGCTGGCGGTCAGAACGTTTTGTTCCAATGTGATTCCTCCTTGTTCTTTTCCAGACCCAGCAAAAGCTGTGCCGCCTGGGTCGGCGTTACGCCGAAGGTCAAAAATTTTTCGGCACATTCCCGGGCAAGTTCCTCCAGGGTCTGCTCCCGCATGGCGACGAGCACGGCTTCGTCCTGGGTGACGCTGCGCCCGCTGGTGCCGCCGCTGACGAGAAGACCCTCCCGTTCCAGCTCCGTCAGGGCGCGCTGCATGGTATTTGGGTTTACCTGCGCCTGGGCGGCCAAGTCCCGGACGGAGGGAACCTTTCCTCCCGGTGGCAGCTCACCTTTCAGAATCGCACCGCGGATCGCTGCCATGATCTGCTGATACACCGGACGGTCACCGGCAAATTTCCAGTTCATAGACACCTCCTGATTTGTACTACTGTATTAGTGCATTAATACAATAACACAGAGACGAGGAATTGTCAACCCTTTTTTTCAAAAGGCAAAAAAAGCTTCCCGGCCGAAGCCGGGAAGCCGATATTGGATTATTCCGCTGCGCTGGCCTGCCTTCGGTACACGACGAAGAAGGCAATCAGCTGGGCGATGAAGGTAATGATCCAGGAGACGGTATAGGAAAAATACAGGCATTGGGGCGTGTGGAATTCGGGAATCTGGAAAATGGTATAAATCCAGACAATGCGCAATCCGCAGACACCGAGGATGGAGATCAGCATGGGGACGAAGGACGCGCCGATGCCCCGAAGCGCGCCGGTGGTCACGTCCATCAGGCCGCATAAGAAATAGGGCAGGCAGATGAAGGCCAGCCGAATCAGACCGTAGGAAATGGCTTCGGCAGAGTCGGTGATGTAAATGGAGAGCAGGGAGGGGCCAAGCGCGTAGGCCAGCGACCCAAGAACCAACCCCACCACCGTAACGCAGCCCAGGCAAATCCACAGGGTCTGGCGCACCCGGCGGTATTGCCGCGCGCCGGCGTTCTGCCCGGCAAAATTGACTGCGGACTGCTGAAACGCATTGAGGCAGACGTAGACGAAGCCCTCGATGTTGCCGGCCGCTGCGTTGCCGGACATGAACACATCGCCGAAGGAGTTTACCGACGACTGAATGAGAACATTGGAAATGGAGAACAGCGCGCTTTGGATGCCTGCGGGCAGGCCGATGCGGAGAATCTTCTCCAGCTGCGGCTTGTAAAAGCGCATTTTGCTGAGATACAGCTTGCAGGCGTCGGTTCTGCGCATCAGGGCGATGACCACAAGCACGGCGGAAAGCGCCTGAGAAATGATGGTCGCCAGCGCCACACCGGCCACGTTCATATGGAACCGGATGACAAAAACCAGGTTTAGAACCACATTCAGGACACCTGCGAACAGCAGAAAAATCAGCGGGCTTTTGGTGTCTCCGGCGGCTCGGAGAATGGCGGCGCAGAAATTGTACACCATGTTGAAGGTAACGCCGCCGAAAATGATCCGCATGTAAATGGAGGAGAGGGGCAGCACGCTGTCGGGGGTTCCCATCATGGTAAGAAAAGTTTCGGAATAGGAGACGCCGATCACAGTCAGAACCACGCCGCTTATGATGGCGGTGGGCAGCGTGGTATGTAC
>CAKTKF010000388.1 GCA_934569215.1 uncultured Oscillospiraceae bacterium | reverse complement strand
GCACACCGCCGGCGGCGTGCTGGTTTACGGCATCCCCGAGTTCCGTCTGCCCAAGGCCATCGTGGCCAACGAGGTCAAGAAGCTGGAAGCCCAGGGCGTGGAGATCATGACCAACATGGTCATCGGCCGGGTGCTGACCATTGACGAGCTGTTCGAGATGGGCTACAAGGCCGTGTTCGTCGGCTCCGGCGCAGGTCTGCCCATGTTCATGAACATCCCCGGCGAATCCCTGAAGGGCGTTCTGTCCGCCAACGAATATCTGACCCGTACCAACCTGATGAAGGCCTACACCGAGGAAGCCGACACCCCCGTCATCAAGTCCAAGGCTGTGGCGGTCGTCGGCGGCGGCAACGTGGCTATGGACGCCGCCCGGTGCGCTATGCGTCTGGGCGCGGAGCATGTGTACATCGTCTACCGTCGCGGTGAGGCCGAAATGCCTGCCCGTCTGGAAGAGCAGCATCACGCCAAGGAAGAGGGCATCGAGTTCAAGACCCTGTGCAACCCCGTGGAGATCCTGAGCGGCGAAGACGGCCGCGTGAACGGCATCAAGTGTGTGCGCATGGAGTTGGGCGAGCCGGACGCTTCCGGACGCCGCCGTCCCATCGCTGTTGAGGGTAGCGAGTTCGTGCTGGATGTGGACACCGTCATCATGGCGCTGGGTACCAGCCCCAACCCCCTGATCCGCTCCACCACCCCCGGCCTGGACACCAACCGCAAGGGCTGCCTGATCGTGGACGAGAACGAGATGACCACCCGCAACGCCGTGTTCGCCGGCGGTGACGCCGTTACCGGCGCTGCCACCGTCATCCTGGCCATGGGCGCAGGCAAGAAGGGCGCGGACGCCATTGACGCGTTCCTGAAGAAGTAATTTGAAACAGTAAAAATCACCCCACGATTCGTGGGGTGATTTTTGCGCCTATAGAGGAATTCCCGCGCAATGGGGACGTTTTTACGTCCGCAGCAGTTCCTGAAAGCCGGGGCTGAAAAACTCTCCGCCGTCGGCGTCTACCCACATGGCTTCGGCACCGTAACGGGACAGAAGCGCCTGCCCTTCCTCCTGGGACATCAGGAAAAGCGCCGTGGACAGGGCGTCGGCAATGCCGGAATCGGCGCACACCACGGTGACGGAGCGCCAGTACCGCGACGGCATTAAAGTCTCGGGGTCAATGATGTGGTGGTAATATTCCCCGTCCACCAGGTAGGTGCGCTGGTAATCGCCGCTGGTGACCACGCTGCCCCCGGTGACGCAGACGGTGTGCAGATAATCCCCGCCGTCCGGGTTCTGGATGCCCACCACCCAGGGGTCGCCCCCCCTGGTCTTGGGGCCGGTGGCGCAGATGTTGCCGCCCACGCTGATGAGCAGCCCCTCCGGCGCGTCCTCCGCCGCCCGCTGGGCAGACCAGCCCTTGGCCACCGCACCCACGTCCAGCCGGGTCTCCGGGTCGGTGATAAAGACGGTGGAAGCGTCCTCGTCGATGATAACGGCGTCAAAATCCATGTGCGTCGCCGCATGTTCCAGTGCGGCGCGGTCGGGAAGGGCGGCGTTTGCCGGATCGTCCAGTCCCGCCGTCCGGGCATCGTGCCACAGCGCCAGAACGCCGCCCATGGCGACGTTGACCCTGCCGCCGGTGGCGTCGTAAAATTCCCGGCATTC
>CAKTKF010000387.1 GCA_934569215.1 uncultured Oscillospiraceae bacterium | reverse complement strand
TCCTTAGAAAAAGGAGATGAGCCGAATGACTGTCCGGGAATCGGGTGAAATGTATCTTGCGGCTATACTGGTGCTGGCGAAGAAAAGCGGGTATGTCCGCTCCATTGACGTCAGCGAATATCTGGGGTATTCCAAACCCAGTGTTTCCCGCGCAA
The DNA here is from genome assembly GCA_934569215.1 of uncultured Oscillospiraceae bacterium. GTDB lineage: Bacteria > Bacillota > Clostridia > Oscillospirales > Oscillospiraceae > Faecousia. Next base: position 1,508 of record CAKTKF010000387.1, on the reverse strand, counting down.
TGGGCATTCTCCGCGAAGGCGGGTATATCCTCGTGGAAAAAGACGGCGCCATCACGCTGACGGATTCCGGGAAAAAGCTGGCGGAAACCATCTACGAGCGCCACACGGTGCTGTCGGAGCTGCTGATCCGTCTGGGTGTGGACGAAAAGACCGCCACCGACGACGCGTGCCGGATCGAGCACGTCATCAGCGACGAGTCGTTCCAGGCCATCAAGCAATACTATTACCAGCACAAAAAGTAAAAAATTCAGGCGGCGCTTGAAAGCGCCGCCTTAGTCTGTCAAAAAGCCTCGCAGAGTTTGACGCCCGCAGGCGACAAATAGAGTTAAATCCCTTTGTCCCCAAAGGCCAGCGGCCTTTTGGGACAGTTTTCAGCCCAGCAGTTCCTCAATCTCCGCCTTCGGCATGTAGCCGATGGCCTTGTTCATGACCTCGCCGTGTTCCACGACCACCAGCGTGGGGATGCTGGCGACGCCGAATTCCATGGCAAGTTCCACTTCCTCGTCCACGTTGATCTTGCCCACGGCGATGTCCTCCCGCTCCTGGGCGATCTCCTCCACAATGGGGCCGACCATCCGGCACGGGCCGCACCAGGGCGCCCAGAAATCCAGCAGAACGGGCTTATCGCTGTTTTTCACCAGCTCGTCGTAGTTGGCCTTTGTAATGTGCATGACGGACATAACAATTCCTCCTTGGTATTTTTCTGTGTCTATAGTATACCCTAATTTTGAAAAAAGCGCAAGGGGCGCGTCGAGCAGACAGACAATTTGACATTTCGCCGCCCATCTGCTATGATACCCTGAAAGAAACAGGAGGACACCGAATATGGGCAAATGTGAATCCTGCGGCGGATGCAGCGGGGGCTGCGGCGGCTGCTCCGGGTGCGGTCTGGAGCTGGAGCTTACGGAAGAAGAGATCGGCTTTCTGCGGCGGCTGGGCGAGTGTGCCTTTTTGCCGGTGATCCGGGAAGCGGAAGCGCCGGTTTTCCCGGAGGAGCCGGGGAAAGAGCTTCTTCTGCAATGCCTGGAGAAAAAAGGCCTCATCTCCCTGGACTATGACAAGCCCCTGAAAGATTATCATACCCCCGCCTACGACGCCAGCCCCGTCCGGGGCAGCATGGCGCTGACCAAGCGGGGGCAGGACGTTCTGGAGCTGATGGAATACCAGGGCGTCCGCAGTTGACCATCCGGCGGCATTCGCCGGAAAAAAGAAACATAGAGAAGTGTTTGATTATGAGTAAAAACGAATACCGCGTAGGCGTCAACCGTGGACTGCCTGTGGGAATGGGATATTTTTCGGTGAGCTTCGGATTCGGCGCCATGGCCGTGTCGCAGGGCTTGAAAACGCTGGACGCGGTGCTGATCTCCGCCACGAACCTGACCAGCGCCGGGCAGTTCGCAGGGCTGACCCTCATCGTTGCCGCAGCCACCCTGTGGGAAATGGTGCTGACCCAGCTGGTCATCAACAGCCGCTACGCCCTGATGAGTCTGGCGCTGAGCCAGCGGATG
>CAKTKF010000386.1 GCA_934569215.1 uncultured Oscillospiraceae bacterium | reverse complement strand
TGTATTATTGCCGTCCCTGGTCAAAGGGAGCTATCTTCTGGCGTTCAGCGGTCAATACGTTTCGTCCAATATGAGCGGAACGCAAATTTTCAATACATTAAGCGCGGGCATTGCGTTTACCGGAATTGCGGCTGGATTTGTTGAAGAAATGGTATTCAGAGGTGTTATTCTGAATGTATTAAAGAAAAAGTGGAATATTAAGGCGGCGGTTATTGTCCCCTCGATATTATTTGGTTTTGTGCATATTCTGGGGATGAATTTTTCGGTAGGCAGTTGCTTGCTGGTCATTCTTGCCGGTACGATGGTCGGCGTTATGTTTTCCTTGATTGCAATCGAAAGCGGCTCCGTCTGGAACAGCGGAGTGGTACATGCCGTCTGGAATATTGTGATAATCGGCGGAGGACTGGCCATCGGGGAAAAAGCGGATGCATATTCCGTAATGACGTACGTCCTTGACTCCAAATTATTTGCCGTTACGGGCGGCGAATTTGGCGTTGAGGCATCCGCCATTTCACTGGTGGGATACATAATTGTGGCCGGTATGGCGCTTGCTATGATCCGGTCAGAAAAGAAAGTAGATCGGGTGCTTTAATGTGAAACCGAACGCCCCGGGCTTCTGCCCGGGGCGTTTTGCGCTCATATTACAGCTTATGAAACACCGGCTGCCGGTTTTCGAAGGTACAGACGTACCCAAAAATGTCTTTCAGAATGTCGCAGGCGCGGAAGGTGTACTGCCCCACCCGGTTGCAGCGGTGGGCGTCGGAGCCGACGGTGACGATTTCGCCCCCCAGCTCCCGGAAGCGCCGGAAAATGTCGGCGGAGGGAAGAAAATCGCCGCAGCGGTCAACGCCGCTGGTGTTCATTTCCAGCCCCTTGCCCTTTGCGGCCAGAACCCGGAGAATTTCGTCGATGACCTCCCGGTGGGCGTCGTAGGACAGGGGCGCATGGGTGGGATGACAGGGAGGCTTGCTGATGTAGGTCAGGTGCGCCAGCACGTCGAAATCCCCGTGAACCTGAACACAGGCCAGGGTTTCCTCCAGATACCGCTGCTCCACCTGATGAACGGTCTTTCCCTGCCAGAACGGCTCAAAATACACGTCAAACCCGTCCACAAAATGGATGGAGCCGAGGACAAAATCAAAGGGACGCCGGGCAAGGTCTTTCCGGAACTGCGCCGGATTATCCCGGGTAAGGCCAAACTCCACACCCCGCCGGATGGTCAGCCCGGGAAGCAAAAGACGGTCGTATTCTGCGTTGTAGTCCTCCGTGCGGAAGGTCAGGTCGCCCATCTGCCCGGTGGGGTCATAGTCCAGATGGTCGGTGAAGCAGATTTCCTTCAACCCGGCGTCCAGCGCCGCCTGCGCCATAGCGCGGCCGGTGTCGTGACCGTCAAAGGAAACCCGGGAATGCATGTGGAAATCAAACATCTCTCTCTTTCTCCTCCCAAAACAGGCGGAACGCCGTGGGCAGCGCCGCCTGGGCGTCGATCTGTTCAGTCGTGAACCAGGAAAAATTGCCGGACGCTTCGGCAACCTCCAGATAAATTCCCTTCATATTCCACTGAATGTGGGTAAAAATGTGCCTTCTCGAAACTTCCCGCAGGATTTCCCGGGGACGAAGCCCCATCCGCTCCACCTCGGCCATCGCCTGAGCCGTATCCAGATGTCCGGCCA
>CAKTKF010000385.1 GCA_934569215.1 uncultured Oscillospiraceae bacterium | reverse complement strand
CGGATGACGGAGGCGGTGTAGGTGGTTCCCTTGGGGTAGTTGGACACGCCGGTACCCGTAAAATACAGCCCGAAGCACACCAGCGTGGAGGCCAGCTCCACGCCCATGACGGACAGCGCCAGAATCCGGGTTCGGGCGCGCTGACGGTTCCGTTTGGCGCGGGCGCGGATTTTCTGCCGTTCCGTGACTCCCTCCGGCACTTCCAGCTGTCCGTAGAGCATGACGGTGAGATACAGCACCAGAAATATCAGGTTATATATAGAGTAGAGAGGGATTTGCAGCGTCAGGCTGCCCAGCTCCAGCGGCACAGTCTCGAACAGCTCATTGGAGCAGGCCAGCACCCCCGCCGTCAGCACCCCCGCGATCACGATCTGCACCGGGCGGAACTTCCTGCGCATCAGCCAGGCGCGGTAGGCCATGTACAGCACCACGAAGCTGTACAGGAAGCTGAACCGGTAGGGGATCATATTGGTAAAATGGAAGCCGTGCCAGATGAAATCCAGCTGCCGGATGATAAAGCTGACGTTGAAAAACAGCAGCAGGATCACGGCGCAGCACTTATCCCTGCGCTTGATGTCCTTCGCCATCAGGTACAGGAACATCAGCAGAATGCTGAAAATGCCGCAGTACACATTGGGCAGGCCTTCCTTGAAGGTCGGCTCGATGCTGCCGCCCATGTTCCCTGCCACCTGCCGCATGGCGTCCAGAAGCCCCTTGACGGTATTCTCCTTGGCGATGTTCAGCCGGAAGCCGGTGGGGAAATTGTTCACGCTGGACTGGGTGGTCTGCAAGGCCGACAGCGCCGGGAAGGTCAGAATGGCGGTCATTCCCAGCGCCAGCACGGAAAACAGGGCGATTCTGCCGAAATCCGCAAACAGCTTCTTCCATCCGCCCCAGCGGCAAATTTCATACACAAAAAACAGCAGGAAAACAAAAATACAGGTAAAGAACCCGATATAATAATTGGAGTAGACGGACAGAAACAGCGTCACCGTGTAGAGGAAGAACTTTTTCTCCTTCAGCAGGCACACCGTCCCCAGCGCCACCAGAGGCAGCAGGGCGAAGGTGTCCAGCCACATCACGTTCCACTGATACCCCAGCGTCCAGGCACACAGCCCGTAAAAGCCCCCGAATACCGCAATGGACGCATCGTTCTTGCCGAACAGCTTCTTGAGGAATATGGCGAAGAACATCCCCGCAAATCCCAGCTTCACCGGCACCAGCAGGGAGAAGAATTCCAGCAGCCACCCCTCCGGCACCAGCACGCTGAGCAGATTCAGCGGCGACGCCAGATAATAGGAGATCAGCCCCAGATAATCCATCCCCATGCCGACACTCCAGGTGTACAGCAGCCCGCTCCCGCTGCGGATCGCGCGGCGGAACGCCACAAAGAAGGGATAATACTGGTGGTACATATCGGAATACAGCATGGAATACTTGCCGAACGGCTCGTATTTGCTGATAAGCATGACAAACAGCATTCCCACGCAGGGAATGGCAAAGGCCAGCGCCGTATAATTCCACCGGAATTTTTTGCCGGTTCGCTTCACAGGGACTCCCCCTTAACAGTTGAATCGTAAAGCATATTGTAACACGAATTTCCCAAAGGGTAAACATTTATTTTACCGGGCAAAGAAATTCTTAAGGAAGCCAATGCGCAAAACTGCCCCGCCGCTTT
>CAKTKF010000384.1 GCA_934569215.1 uncultured Oscillospiraceae bacterium | reverse complement strand
TAGCGTCCTGGAGCTTTTTCTTGCCGCCGGGCTTGCCTTGCTCGATGATACGGTTGATGACATCCGCGCCGTAGCGGATCTGGCCGTTGCCGGAGGAGCCCTTCGCCAGGATCTTGCCCGTGGTCAGATCGGTCAGCACCATGGTGACCGTGGTGGTGCCGATGTCGATGGCGCATCCGACGATCACGGTGTCCTCCGGGCCGCAAATCTCCATGCAGCGGAAGGTATCGCCCAGAAGTTCGCCCTTCACGCACACGTGGAAGCTGTTTTCCCGCAGGACATGCGCCAGCTTCACCATGACGCAGAAGGGAATCTCCACCTTCTCTACGCCCAGCGCTTCCTCAAGCGCCCAGGACAGGCGCTCATTGTCGGGCATGGTGTCGTCCAGGCTCGGCTCGGCCATGGTCAAGTCGACCGCGCGGAACTGATTGGTAAAGTGAATGCCGCTCTGTTTCAGCTGGCTCTGGCAGGCGTCAAAAATGGCGACCTCCTGGGGGCTGCTCAAATCGGCGGTCTTCATCCGGGACTGGTAGGCGCTGGCAATGTCCGGGACGAACACGGTGCAGTCCCCGACGACCTTTGAGCTGCAGCTCAGGCGCCAGCCTTCGGCATATTCTTCGTCGGAAATATGGCGGCTGGGGTAGGACTCCAATTCTCCCTCCACCAGCTTGATGCGGCACTTGCCGCAGGAGCCGTTGCCGGAGCAGGGGGCGTCGATGGCAATATTGCCCCGGCGCGCCAGTTCCAGCAGATTATCTCCGGCGTTGCATTCCATTGTAACAGGGGCTGCCCCCTCAATTTGAAAAACGACTTTCATAGTGGGTAGTTCCTTTCGTAGGACGTTATGTAGCAAAATGTGGGAGGGGCTGCGCCCCTCCCACATCAAAATCAGGATTCCGCTGCCGCAGCAGCCATCCGCGCACCATCTGCGGAGAAACGACTCAGGGTCAGATGGTCACGCAATATTCTTTTTCGCGGTTATCGCCATAGTTTTTTGCCGCGCTGACCTTACATTAAAGGTTCCATGTTCAGAACGGGGTGACCCTTTTCGGTCAGCCAGTTCAACAGTTCCTCGCAGTCGGTGGTGACGGTCTCGTCGGCTACCATGTCGGTGAAGTTGTCGATGCCGTACAGCTCCTTGGCCGTCTTGTTCAGACGCTCGGCAACGTCATCTTTCAACTCCTTGGGCATCCAGACAATGCGCTCGATGCCGCCCTCAGCGGCGATGAACTTCTTGGAGGAGATGAAGTGACGGCCGTGACCCATGTAGCCGGGGGTCTGGACACCGCCGCCGGTGCAGGAGGCCAGCTCGCCGAAGGTCATACCGGCAGGGGTCATGCCCTTGTATTCCCGGTTGACCACGATCACGCCGTTGCTCACAGGCTCAATGCCGCAAATGCACTCGAAGCAGCCGCAGGAGGTCATGGGGTCCTCCAGAATGGAGTACAGGGTCACGCTCTCCACAGCGCCATGGGTGGCCTCGGCCACGGCCTTGTTGACGGTCTCATACCGGCCGGTGCGCTCGTCAATGAGGCCCTCTTTCTTGATGGGCTGGCTGGGACCATTGGGGTTCAGCTCGTAAGTAGCCTTGGCATCCAGCCAGCTAACAGCACCGCACAGGCCCAGCCGCTCGGGAGTGACCACGCAGCAGTGGGCCGGGGCGAAGGACTGGCAGAGGATGCAGGTGTAGAAGC
>CAKTKF010000383.1 GCA_934569215.1 uncultured Oscillospiraceae bacterium | reverse complement strand
GCGTGGACGCCCAGCCGGTTCGGATGGATCCCTACATTCCCAGCTTTTTCCTGTGGAACGACCTGCTGGCGCAGGATTTGAAGCTCCCTGCCAATCCCCTTGCGCCGGTACTCATCGCTCCCAACATCGGCTCCTACGTAGGCGGCGACATCACTGCCGGTACGCTGGCCTCCGGCATCTGGGACAGCGACGCGCTGAGCCTGTTCATCGACCTGGGCACCAACGGCGAGATTGTATTCGGCAACCGGGACTTCCTGGTGAGCTGCGCCTGTTCCGCCGGCCCCGCCTTTGAGGGCGGCGACATTTCCTGCGGTATGCGCGCCACCGACGGCGCCATTGAAGCCTGCACCGTCGACAAGGTGACCATGGAACCCACCGTTTCCATTGTGGGCGACGCGGATCAGAAAGCCGTGGGCATCTGCGGCAGCGGCATCATCGACATCATTTCCGAGCTGTACCGCTGCGGGATTATCAATGCCAAGGGGCTGTTCGTCCGGGAGGGCGAGCGCGTCCGCCGGGATCACCACGGCATGGGTCGGTATGTCATTGCCTTTGAAAATGAGAGCGAGACCGGCCGGGAGGTGTCCATCAACGAGGTGGACATTGACAACTTCATCCGTGCCAAGGGCGCGATTTTCTCCGCCATTGCGACGCTGCTGCATAGTGTGGATATGCCCGTGGAAGCCATCGAGAATGTCTTTGTCGCCGGCGGCATCGGCTCCGGCATCAACATGAAGAACGCGGTGAACATCGGCATGTTCCCGGACGTGGAGCTGGAAAAGTTCCACTACATCGGCAACTCCTCTCTGGCTGGCGCTTACGCCATGGTCATGAGCGACGAAGCCGCCGCCAAGACCGCGGAGGTGGCCGCGAACATGACCTATCTGGAGCTTTCCACCTATCCCGGCTACATGGATTCCTTTGTGGCCGCCTGCTTCCTGCCCCATACGGACAAGCGGCTGTTCCCCCACTCCATTCAGGAGGCGTAACATGCTGGAGGGAATGCACCATGTGGCGGTGATTGCTTCGGAGGAAGCCCGAACCCTGGATTTTTATGTCAACAAGCTGGGGTTCACTCTGGAGAGCCAAGTCTGGAGGCCGGAGCAGCGGGATTATCTGCGGATGCTGCGGCTGGGGAATTTGGTGCTGGAGCTGTTCATCAAGCCCGACGCTCCTGCCCGGCTGACTCTGCCAGAGGCTCTGGGTCTACGGCATTTGGCCTTCCGGGTAACGAACATTCAGGCGGCTCGGGACTGGCTGAACGCACAGGGCATCGAGACGGAACCGATTCACGAGGACAAGGCAAACGGAGGGCACTATGTATTCTTCCGGGATCCCGACGGTCTGCCTCTGGAACTACACGATTAAGGAATAAGGAATATGCAAGTAGAAAACCACAAAGAAGAAGCCCCCTTTGCCCATTATGCGGAGCTGTTCCGCAACCTGAACCCCGCCGCCGTGTCGGCGAGGCTGTCGGACGTTCGCTGGGATGGGAAGGAATTCACCCTCAGCCTGCTGGGCAGGGCGTTTGCCGTTGCCCATCCGGACTACGCCATCCGGGCGCTGGACGGCGGGACGCTGCCGCCGCTGCCCGCCCAGACGTTTCTTCTGCGCTATCTGCTGGAAAGCAAGGACGTGGTCTGGCAGGGGCAGTGGAAGACCTTCCGGGAGATGCCCTGGGGGGAGATGTACATC
>CAKTKF010000382.1 GCA_934569215.1 uncultured Oscillospiraceae bacterium | reverse complement strand
ACGGTGACAAGAGCGTCCTGAAGGTCGGTAATGATCCGCGCCTGCTCGTCATTCATCACAAGCAGCACCGTCCTGCCGTCGCTGCGGGTGTAGTTCCACTGGGTGCAGTTTTCCAGGTCGGCAACCTCGTAGTACACAGGGTCAAAGTATTCCTTCACGGAATAATAGTATGACGCAAGGTTATCTTCATATGGCCACTGGTCGGTGTCCGGCTGGAACAGAAGCGCGATATTGAAGGTTCCCTCCGGGTAAAAATAGCCGGCCAAATATTCTACATCCCCATGGAACACGCCGTCAATGCCCAGCGAGGAAAACAGCACGCTGGATTCATAGTACTGGCAGCCCACGTCCGGCGACAGCAGCTTCAGATCGTATTTTTGAACGATCTCGTCCAGCTTGTTCACCATTTCCCAGCTGTAGCATCCATAAGGGATATAATATGGGTTGGGGATTCCCAGCTCATTGTTGTCGTTGGCCGTCACAATGGCGCCATCCGGGTCATAGTCCCGGCAAAAGCTGTTCCATTCCGCCAGCGCCTCCTGATTGGCGCCTTGCAGCGTGATCTGGGTTCGTTGGGGGAGCGTCGGCAGGGAAATGACGTCCCCGTTTTCGTCGTAGACGGTGGGCGTGGTGGGACGGTACTCGGCCACCTTCAAGTCCTGAAGCCGCAGCACATACGCCACCGTGCAGCCCACAAGCAGCAGCATCAGCCCGATCACGGCGGCCACCAGCCAGAGCCTGCGCCGGGGCAGGGGCAGGGGAAGGGGCTTTGCGCCCGCCGTGCCGTCTCTGTATTTCTGGGTTTCCCAGAGGTATGTACCCTTGGCGTCGCCGATCATATCCAGTATTTCGTTGGCGTTCACAGCAATTCCTCCTTTTCCAGCGCCTGTCTGAGCCTACCTCGGGTGCGGCGGAGCATGGAGGTGACCTTGCTGACGGAGAAGCCGAAATGCTCGGCGATGTCCGCGATGGGGTCTAAGTACCAGTACCGGCTCAGGAACACCAGCCGTTCCGTTTCCGGCAGGGATTCCAGAAAGTTGTTGAAGGCCACGGCAAGCTCCTTGCGGTCCATGGCCTTTTCCAGACTGTCCTGGGAAGCGCAGTCCTCCAGCTCGTCCAATGCCAGCGTCACCTCTCCGCCGCCTCGCTTGTAAGCGTTCCGGTAGCGCCAGCGGTCGATGGCGAGACGGCGGGTGATCTTGCCGAGAAAGGTTGCGAGAATGGAAGGGCGGCGGGGCGGCATGGCGTTCCATGCCGTGAGATAGGTGTCATTCACGCTTTCCTCGGCGTCTTCGTGGTTTGTCAGGATGTTTTTGGCAATCGAAAAGCAGTAGCCGCCGTATTTCTGCGCGGTTTCGGAAATGGCGGTTTCCGACCGCGCCCAATACAGCGCGATGATGTTCTGATCGTCCAAAGCAAGCACCTCCTTGTGTCTGTTTGAAGCGCCCTTCACTTATCATCACGGAAAAAGAAGGAAAATCTTGCGCGCCGGGAGGAAATTTTTTGAAAAATCGCAAGGAGCATTTCCGCTGGTTTTCATTCGCCGTTTTTGGGAGGCTGAATTACGGCGAATGTATCCACCATGGCCGCGAATCGCACGCCATGCCCCTCCGCCGCTTCCATGAAGAATCGGCGGATAATGCGGAAGCAGCCGCTCTGTTCATCGGAAATTTAGTCCCGCACTTCTAAAGGAGAATTCCAGTCGCTGCCGCTGT
>CAKTKF010000381.1 GCA_934569215.1 uncultured Oscillospiraceae bacterium | reverse complement strand
ATCCGCTGCATCCCCATCGGCGGCTACTGCGCCATGGAGGGCGAGGACGGCGGAAGCGACAATCCCCGTTCCTTCGACAAAGCAGCCTGGTGGAAACGGCTCATCATTCTGGCCGCCGGTGCGGCGATGAATTTTCTCATCGGCGTGGTGCTGATGGTCATTGTCTGCCTGCCCATAAAGCAGACCGTCGTTCCCGTGATTGCCGGCTTTGAAGACTACGCCACGGTGGACGGCGAAAACGGCCTGCAAGCCGGCGACCGCATCGTGGAGGTGGACGGCGAAAGGCTCTACACCTACTCCGATTTTTCCCTGATTCTGTCGCTGAACCCCGGCGACGTTCACGATATCACGGTGCGCCGGAACGGCGAAACGGTCGTTCTGAAGGATTTCCTGCTGGAAAAGCACGAGGTGACCCTGGAAAACGGCTCCACTGCCCTGCGCTACGGCATGAACTTCACCCTCAGCACCCCGAGCTTCTTAGAAAAACTGGGGATGGCCTGGAATCAGTCCCTGGATACGGTGCGCTTGGTTCGCCTGAGCCTGCAAATGCTGTTCGGCGGTAAGGTGGGCATCCAGGATATGTCCGGCCCCGTGGGTATTGTCAGTGAAATGTCCAAGGTGGCGGCGGCCTCCGACAGTAAGGTCACCGCGCTGCTGAATATGCTGTATTTCGGCGGCTTCATCGCCATTAACCTTGCGGTGATGAACCTGCTGCCCATCCCCGCCCTGGACGGCGGGCGCATTGTGTGCCTGCTGATCACGGTTGCGGTGGAGGCCGTCACGAAAAAGAAGATCAATCCCAAGTACGAGGGGTATCTCCATGGCGCGGGCATGATTCTGCTGCTTGCCCTGATGGCAATTATCATGTTCAAGGACGTCATTTTCCTGTTCAAGAGGTGAAGACGATGACAAAACAAATTCTGGTGGGCGGCGTTCCCATCGGCGGCGGCGCCCCGGTGGTTATCCAGTCCATGCTCAATACCAAAACCACGGACGTGGAGGGCAGTCTGAAGCAGATTCGACAGCTTGCCTCCGCCGGGTGCCAGATTGCCCGGCTGGCGGTTCCCAACATGGAAGCCGCCCGGAGCTTTGCGGACATCTGCAAGGACTCTCCCCTGCCCCTGGTGGCGGATATTCATTTTGATTATAAGCTTGCCGTTGCCGCCGCGGAGGGCGGCGCGTCCAAGATCCGCATCAACCCCGGCAACATCGGCGGCGAAGACCGGGTCAAGGCCGTGGTGGAGGTGTGCAAGGACAAGCACATCCCCATCCGTATCGGCGTCAACGGCGGCAGTCTTGACAAGCGTCTTTTGGAAAAATACGGCCACCCCACCGCCGAAGCGCTGGTGGAGAGCGCCTTTGAGCATCTGGATCTGCTGGAAAAACAGGGCTTTTACGACGCCTGCGTTTCCATGAAATCCTCCACTGTCCCCACCATGGTGGCAGCCGCGCGGCTGTTCCGCGCCAAGTGCGACTATCCCCTTCACATCGGCGTGACCGAAACCGGCCCCGTCCGGCAGGGACTGATCAAGTCTGCCATGGGCATCGGCGCACTGCTGTTGGACGGCATCGGCGACACCATCCGGGTCAGCCTCACCGACGACCCGGTGCAGGAGGTCTACGCCGCCCGGGATATCCTCAAGGCCGCGGGGCTTCGGAAGGACGGCGTGAACATCGTCTCCTGCCCCACCTGCGGACGAACCCGCATCGACCTGATCGGTCTGGTGAACCG
>CAKTKF010000380.1 GCA_934569215.1 uncultured Oscillospiraceae bacterium | reverse complement strand
ATCCGCTGCATCCCCATCGGCGGCTACTGCGCCATGGAGGGCGAGGACGGCGGAAGCGACAATCCCCGTTCCTTCGATAAGGCAGCCTGGTGGAAGCGGCTGATCATTCTGGCCGCCGGTGCGGCGATGAATTTTCTCATCGGCGTGCTGCTGATGGTCATTGTCTGCCTGCCCATAAAGCAGACCGTCGTTCCCGTGATCGCCAGCTTTGAAGACTACGCCACGGTGAACGGTGAAAACGGTCTGCAAGCCGGTGACCGCATCGTGGAGGTGGACGGCGAAAAGCTTTACACTTACTCCGATTTTTCCATGATCCTGTCGCTGAACCCCGGTGTCGTTCACGATATCACAGTGCGCCGGAACGGCGAAAAGGTCGTTCTGAAGGATTTCCTTCTGGAAAAGCACGAGGTGACCTTGGAAAACGGCACAACCGGCCTGCGATACGGCATGAATTTCACCCTCAGCACCCCGAACTTCTTAGAAAAACTGGGCATGGCCTGGAATCAGTCTCTGGATACGGTGCGCATGGTTCGCCTGAGCCTGCAAATGCTCTTTGGCGGAAAGGTGGGCATCCGGGATATGTCCGGCCCCGTGGGCATCGTCAGCGAGATGTCCAAGGTCGCTGCGGCCTCTGACAGCAAGGTTTCCGCGCTGCTGAATATGCTGTATTTCGGCGGCTTTATCGCCATCAATCTGGCGGTGATGAATCTGCTGCCCATCCCCGCCCTGGACGGCGGGCGCGTCGTGTGTCTGCTGATCACGGTTGCGGTGGAGGCAATCACGAAAAAGAAGATCAATCCCAAGTACGAGGGGTATCTCCACGGCGCGGGAATGATCCTGCTGCTTGCCCTGATGGCAATTATTATGTTTAAGGACGTCATTTTCCTGTTTAAGAGGTGAAGACGATGACAAAACAGATTCTGGTGGGCGGCGTTCCCATCGGCGGCGGCGCCCCGGTGGTCATCCAGTCCATGCTCAATACCAAAACCACGGATGTGGAAGGCAGCCTGAAGCAGATTCGGCAGCTTGCCTCCGCCGGGTGTCAAATCGCCCGGCTGGCGGTTCCCAACATGGAAGCCGCCCGGAGCTTTGCGGATATCTGCAAGGACTCTCCCCTGCCCCTTGTGGCGGATATCCATTTTGATTATAAACTTGCCATTGCCGCCGCAGAGGGCGGCGCGTCAAAAATCCGCATCAACCCCGGCAACATCGGCGGAGAGGATCGGGTCAAGGCCGTGGTGGAAGTGTGCAAGGATAAGCACATCCCCATCCGTATCGGCGTCAACGGCGGCAGTCTTGACAAGCGCTTGCTGGAAAAATATGGCCACCCCACCGCCGAAGCACTGGTGGAAAGTGCCTTTGAGCATCTGGAGCTGCTGGAAAAACAGGGCTTTTACGACACCTGCGTTTCCATGAAGTCCTCCACCGTTCCCACCATGGTAGCCGCCGCGCGGCTGTTCCGCGCAAAATGCGACTATCCCCTTCATATCGGCGTGACCGAAACCGGTCCCGTCCGGCAGGGTCTGATCAAGTCCGCCATGGGCATCGGCGCGCTGCTTCTGGACGGCATCGGTGACACCATCCGGGTCAGCCTGACCGACGATCCAGTGCAGGAGGTTTACGCCGCCCGGGACATTCTCAAGGCCGCCGGACTGCGGAAGGACGGCGTGAACATCGTCTCCTGCCCCACCTGCGGACGAACCCGCATCGACCTGATCGGTCTGGTGAACCG
>CAKTKF010000379.1 GCA_934569215.1 uncultured Oscillospiraceae bacterium | reverse complement strand
CCGAACTGAACAGTATCTTCAGGGCGGGGCGAAATTCCCCACCGGCGGTAAAGTCCGCGAGCGCGTCAGCGTTGAATCGGTGAAACTCCGATACCGACAGTACAGTCTGGATGGAAGAAGATACGCAAAGGATATTTGCGTTTTTTTCACGCCCTGGGTATATACCCGGGGCGCATTTTTGTTTTGAGGTGATACCAATGACCGATCTGTGGAAACAAATTTTAGACAATCTGTCCTTTGTAGGCGTAAGCCTCGCCATCGTGGTGGGGCTTGCCCTGCTCGCCCGGCTGGCGGAGCATTTTCTCCCGGAAAAGCGGAAGGTCAGCCCCGCCCGGCGGGTCAGCATCATCGGCATCAGCGCCGCCATCGCCGCCGTGCTCCATGTGCTGGACTTTCCTCTGGTGATTCTCGCGCCGGAATTCTACAAGCTGGACTTTTCCGAGCTGCCCGTGCTGCTGTGCGGATTTTACCTGGGGCCCAGCGCCACCGTAATTTGCGAGGGCGTGAAAATTCTGCTGAAGCTGCTTTTGAAAGGCACCTCCACCGCCTTTGTGGGCGATCTTGCCAATTTCGTGGTGGGGTGCTCCCTGGTTCTCCCCGCCACCGTTTTCTACCACGCCCACAAGAGCAAGCACAGCGCCATCATCGGCCTTGCCATCGGCACGCTGGTCATGACCGTGTTCGGCAGCGCCTTCAACGCCGTCTACCTTCTGCCCAAGTTTGCCCAGCTGTACGGCATTCCCCTGGACACCATCATCGCCATGGGAACCGCCATCCGTGGCGGGGTCAGCAATGTCTCCACCTTTGTTCTGCTGTGCGTCGCGCCCCTGAACCTGCTGAAAGGCGCCGTCGTTTCCGTGCTGACGATGCTGCTGTACAAGCGGGTGGCAAGGCCCCTGTTCGGGCTGCACCAATAACGGTCAAAACTGCCAGGGCTTCCCCCGGCAGTTTTTTCTTTGCCTTTTCCGGAAAATTGTGGTATAGTATAGAGGAAAAATCCCGGCATTGGAGAGAAAACCATGATCCGAATGATAAGAGCCTACGAAGAATGCCGCAGTTTTGCGGCCGGTTTTCAGGGCGACCTCCATTTTTCCGACCCCATGCTGTGCAATGAGGAACAGCTGCAGAGCAATCTGATTAAATCCATAGAAAACCCGGACAGGCATTGCGTATTCGGCGTTTATCAGGGAACGCAGATGATTGGGTTGTTCGCGTTTCTGGTTCCTGCAGGGGAGAACTACATTGAAATGCTGGTCGGCCTGTCCCGGGAAAAGGACGCTTACGCCGAGATGTTCGCCTATTTGGAGCAGAACTACCCCGGTTACGGCGCCGATTTTGTGTTCAACCCCGGCAATTCCCTTTTGAAAGTACTGCTGGAGCAGCGCGGGGCGGAGTTTGAGCCGGAGCAGCAGAAAATGGTGCTGGTTGACCCGGCGCCAGACGTTGATACCACCGGCATCGAGCCGCTTTCCCACAAGTACGAGGAGCAGTACCGCGCCATGCACACCAAAGATATGTACTGGACGGCGGAAAAGGTCATGCAGTCGCAGGATCGCTTCCGCACGTTTCTGGCCATCCGCGGCGGGAAAGTCGTGGGCTATCTGGACGTGACCTACATATTTGAGGAAAATGAGCCTTTTGATTTCCTCGTTCTGGAAGCCTACCGGCGCATGGGATACGGCCGAAAGCTGCTGGCGAAAGCGCTGGAAATGAACCGTCCCAATGGAATGATGCTGCTCG
>CAKTKF010000378.1 GCA_934569215.1 uncultured Oscillospiraceae bacterium | reverse complement strand
GCGGAATTTTACTCCGGCAACTACTCGTTCTACATGGACGAAAAGCAGGCGCGGTTCGACCTGCAAATGAAGCAGTACGAGCAGGAGCAGGCGAAGCTGAAGCAGCTGGGCTACACGGTGGAGCGGATGAAGGGCTGGGGCATCAACAACCGCACCCTCTACCGCCGCGCCATGTCCATCCAGCACCGGATGGATCGCATCCGCAAGACGGAACGCCCAAAGGCGGAGAGAACGATGAAGGCCAGCTTCGGAGAGCGGGATTTCTCCGGAGACGTGGTGTTCAAAATGAAGAACGTGTCGAAATCCTTCGGCGGCCGGACGCTGTTCTCCGACGTGAATCTGCTGGTGGAGGGGGGCGAGCGCATTGCCCTTCTGGGGGACAACGGCACCGGCAAGTCCACCTTCATCAAGTGTTTGCTGGGCGAAGAGGACTGCCAGGGGAAAATCCAGTTCGGCCCCACGGTGAAATGGGGATACCTCCCCCAGATCATCCATTTTGACCACCCGGAGCGGAGTCTTTACGACACCATGCTCTATGAGAAAAACTGCACGCCCCAGATGGCGAGAGACCGTCTCGGCGCGTTTCTGTTCCAGGGGGAGGACGTGTTCAAAACCGTGGGCAACCTGTCCGGCGGCGAGCAGTCCCGTCTGCGGCTGTGTATGCTGATGGACGAGAAGATCAACCTTCTGATTCTGGACGAGCCGACGAACCACTTAGACATTGCGTCCCGGGAGTGGGTGGAGGCCGCCATTGAGGAATTCGAAGGCGTGTTGCTGTTCGTCTCCCATGACCGGTACTTTATCGAGAAGTTCGCCGAGCGTATCTGGCTGCTGGAGGACGGGAAAATCCGGGATTTCCCCTGCGGCTATCAGAAATACCGCTCCATTCTGGAGCATGAAGCCGCCTCGAAACCGGCCGTTTCCGCCGCGCCGAAGCCGAAAAAAGAGCGAGTCAAGGGCGGAACCAAGGACGCGGACAAGCTGGTGCGGCGGCTGGAGCGGGAGATCGAAAAGCAGGAGCAGGTCGTGGCCGACCTTGACCGAAAAATCGAAGCGGCATCCGCCGACTATCAGGAGTTGACCCGTCTGCTGGGAGAAAAGGAAGAAGCCGAAGCGGCACTCATGGATTTGATGGAGCAGTGGGAACAGGCGCAGGAGTGAAGAAAATGAAACATTTGGGAACACAAACCCTGGAAACGGAACGGCTGATCCTGCGGCGTTTTGCGCCGGAGGATGCGGAGGCTATGTTCCGCAGCTGGGCGTCTGACAGTGAGGTTACGAAATATCTGACCTGGCCTACCCATGCAAACGTAGATGTCAGCCGAGATGTGCTGAACAGCTGGATTGAAAACTATGGAAAGCCGGACTACTACAATTGGGCTATCGTTCTTAAGGAATGCGGCCAGCCCATCGGCTCCATGGTGGCGGTCAGCCTGGATGACCGAATCGGCAAAGCACATATTGGATACTGCATGGGAAGACGCTGGTGGCACCGGGGAATCATGTCCGAAGCCCTGGGCGCGGTGATGGAATTTCTGTTTCACGAGGTGGGGATGCTTCGCCTGGAAGCCCGCCATGACACGAAAAATCCCCATTCCGGTGCGGTTATGGAAAAATGCGGCATGAAATATGAGGGTACCCTGCGTCAATCGGACTGGAACAACCAGGGGATTTGCGACGCGTGCTGGTACGCCGCCATCCGAGAGGAATTGAAAAAGCCATGATTCAACTGAAAAAAGTCGATGCCGCAAATATCTGGAA
>CAKTKF010000377.1 GCA_934569215.1 uncultured Oscillospiraceae bacterium | reverse complement strand
CTTCATCTTTTTCATTTTTTCCTCTCCTCTTTTCTTGTTGCAAAATCCGCGGTGATGAGCCGCGGATTTTGCATTTTTTAATCAAAACTTAAGCTGTCCGCACCGTTTTCCGTTGCAAACACGGATATATTATGGTATAATAGGGGAAATTCACATTAGGGTGATGGAATGGTTACCAAATATCTTATGATTTTCTTCGTGTCCATGGTGCCTCTGGTGGAGCTGCGGGGCAGTATCGTCATGGCCGTGGGCATGGGGCTGGACTATTGGACGTCCTTGGCAGTGTGCGTCCTGGGCAATATGCTGCCGGTGCCGCTGATCTATTTCTTTGCCCGGAAGGTGCTGCACTGGGGCGCGGATAAAAAATATATCGGGAAATTCTTTTCCTACTGCCTGGAAAAAGGTGAAGCCGCCGGTCACAGGCTGATGAAAAGAGCCGGACGGGGCGGGCTGTTCGTGGCGCTGATGCTGTTCGTCGGCATTCCCATTCCCGGCACCGGCGCGTGGACGGGAACCCTAGCGGCCAGTTTCCTGGATATGGGCATCAAAACCACGGCGCTGTCCGTTTCTCTGGGCGTCATTATCGCGGGAATCATCATGGGAGCCGCCAGCATGGCGGGCATCCATGTCTTTGGTCTGTAAGGAGGAAAATAACAATGTCCGATTGTCTGTTCTGCAAAATCATCGCGGGGGATATCCCCTCCACCAAGGTCTACGAGGATGACCAGGTCTTCGCCTTCCGGGACATCAATCCCCAGGCGCCGACCCACATTCTGGTGATCCCCAAGACCCACATCTCCGGCTGCAACGGCGTCACGGAGGAAAACAGCGCCGTCGTCGCCCATATTTTTGAGGTCATCCCCCAAATTGCGGCGGCGGAAGGTCTGACGGGGGGCTACCGGGTGGTCAGCAACTGCGGCGCCGACGCGGGTCAGACCGTGCCGCACCTGCATTTCCACATCCTCGGCGGCAAAGCCCTGGCGCTGGATATGGCGTGATATCCTGAAACCGGCATCCTTGGGGTGCCGGTTTTTCGCGCTTTCTATTGACATCTTGCATTTTTTTGCTATACTAACCACAGATCGCAAAACAAATAAGTCTTCGGGGGGCCGGAAGTACCGGCTGAGAGTGGGCGTGTGCGCCCTGACCCGTGAACCTGATACGGCTAATACCGTCGGAGGGAAAGATGCACATATGGGATACGATTCAGTATCGCGTTGCACCTGGACGGTTTGCAATGCGATACTTATTTTTTCGGAGGTTCCCAAAATGAAAACCAAAAGACTGACGGAAAGCGCCATGCTGCTGGCGCTGGCCATCGTGCTGGAGCTGATCTCCAAGGCCTTCATCCCCGAAATGCCCTTCGGCGGTCAGGTGACGCTGGTGGCCATGCTCCCGGTGGTGCTGATCTCCTACCGCTACGGCGTGAAGTGGGGCTTCGTCTCCGGCTTCTGCTACGCGCTGCTGGAAATGGCGCTGGGTGCGAAAACCGTAAGCGCCGCCTTCCAGCCCGGCTACTTCGGCGACGGCACCATGATCTTCAAGGCCATTCTCATGTGCCTGCTGGACTATCTGCTTGCCTACACCATGATGGGTCTGGGCGGCGTGTTCCGTGACAAGATCAAGAATCCCGGCACCAGCCTGATGTGCGGCTCCCTTGTGGCGCTGGGTGCGCGGTATCTGTCTCACATTCTGTCCGGATACCTGCTGTTCTCCGGCTGGGCGGATTGGTTCTTCACCCAGGACGGCTTCCCCGCCTGGGGCGC
>CAKTKF010000376.1 GCA_934569215.1 uncultured Oscillospiraceae bacterium | reverse complement strand
GGCCCCGACGAATTGAACATCATTTTCGGCGTGGACAATAAGGACTTTAAGGAAGCCATCCGGGTTCTGTACAACAGTTTCGTAAAGTAATGTATGGGAGGAATGAATCTATGAAAACCTATACTGTAGCCGTCCTGGGCGCTACCGGCGCCGTGGGACAGGAAATGATCAAGGTTCTGCAGGAGCGCAATTTCCCTGTTGGGAAGCTGGTTCCGCTGGCCTCTGCCCGGAGCGCGGGCAAAACCGTAAAATTTAATGGCGAGGACGTGACCATTCAGGAAGCCACCGACGCCGCCTTCAAGGGCGTGGACATCGTCCTGGGTGCGGCGGAAAACGATATTGCCAAGAAATTCGCCCCGGCAATTGTGGCATCTGGCGCGGTGTTCGTGGATAATTCCTCCGCGTTCCGCCTGAACCCCGAAGTGCCACTGATCGTGCCGGAGGTCAACCCCGAGGACGTGAAGAACCACAAGGGCATCATCTCCAACCCCAACTGCTCCACCATCATCACCGTCACGGCGGTAAACGCCCTGAACACCATCGCCCCCATCCGCACCATGACCGCTTCCACGTACCAGGCTGTTTCTGGCGCTGGCGCGGGCGGCCCCATCGAGCTGATGAACGAGGTGGAGGCGCTGCGGGAAGGCAAGACCTACGAGCCGAAGGTGTTTTCCCACCAGATCGCCTTCAATTTGATCCCCCAGATCGGCGGCGAGCAGTTCGAGGGCTACACCAGCGAAGAGATGAAGATGCAGAACGAAGGCCGCAAGATCATGCACCTGCCCGAACTGAAGGTCAGCTGCACCTGCGTCCGCGTCCCCGTGGTGCGCAGCCACTCCATTTCCGTCAGCTGCCACTTTGACGTACCGGTCACCGTGGAGCAGGCACGGGAGGTCATCGCCAAGGCTCCCGGCTGCAAGCTGGTGGACGACCTGAAAAACAAGCAGTACCCCATGCCCCTGGACACCTCCGATCAGGACATCGTGTTCGTCGGCCGCATCCGTCCCGATCTGACGGACGACAACGGCCTGTGCCTGTGGTGCTGCGGCGACCAGGTTCGCAAGGGCGCTGCCACCAACGCCATCCAGATCGCGGAGCTGCTGGTGAAGGAATAATTCCATAAAATCGTGTACGGGAGAGCTGCCGGCTCTCCCGTATTTCTATATATAAGGAATAGATTGCTGGAAACATGTCAATACTCCGTCCAAAAGGAGGAATGACAATGAAACTGCGGGATGTTATGACGAACCCGGTCATCCGGATCAACCCGGAGGAATCCGTGGCAGTGGCGGCGCGGACGCTTGGCCGCTACAACATCGGGGCGCTGCCTGTATGCGGCAGCGACGGAAGGCTGTGCGGTCTGATCACCGACCGTGATATCGTCACCCGGTGCCTGGCTGCCGGACGCTCGGCCTTGTCCACGCCTGTTCGGGATGTAATGACGGCCAAGGTGATCACCGCGAGGCCGGACATGGAGGTCGCCCTGGCGGCGGGGCTGATGGGCAGGGAACAGATCAGAAGACTGCCTGTCATGGAAAACGGCAGACTCTGCGGCATGGTCAGTTTGGGCGACCTGGCAATGCAGGACGAAACCAGCATCGACGCGGGAGACGCCCTGACGGAGATTAGTAATAATCTCTCCTCCAGAGACGGTCGTCTCTGAGTAAAAAACAATAAAAAAGATGGCCAAAAATGTAAAAAACCCTTGACAAAGCGAACTTTGGATGGTATTATATCCAAGCTGTCCGCGAGGGCGGCGCACAAAAAAGTTTGTAAGAAT
>CAKTKF010000375.1 GCA_934569215.1 uncultured Oscillospiraceae bacterium | reverse complement strand
GTGCTGTGCCACTCAGGCAAGGGCTTCGGCGGGCTGTCCGCCAATATGCACGCCTTCGTCACCAACCACATCATCCCGCCCCATTGGCGCGGCCGTCCCCGGCCGGTGCTGTACAACAGCTGGGAGGGCTGCACCTTTGATTTCAGCCAGCACCGTCTGCTGAGCCTGGCCAACCGGGCAAAGGCGCTGGGCTGTGAGCTGTTCGTGCTGGACGACGGCTGGTTCGCGGGACGGGACAACGACCGCGCCGGACTGGGAGATTATACCGTGAACCGGAAAAAACTCCCCGAGGGGCTGGAAGGGCTGTCCCGGCACCTGAAGGACAAGGGGCTTTCCTTCGGCCTCTGGTTTGAGCCGGAATCCGTAAATCCCGATTCCGACCTCTACCGGGCCCATCCGGACTGGGCACTGACGGACGGCTTCCAGCCGGTGCTGGGGCGCAATCAGCTGCTTCTGGACTTGACCAGACCGGAGGTACGGGACTACATCGTGGAGAACGTCTCCCGGATTCTGGACAGCGCCGGCATCTCCTACGTCAAGTGGGACATGAACCGCCATTCCGTTGCGCTGGGGGCGAAAGCCCATGATTTCGTTCTTGGATTGTACGATGTGCTTCGCTGGATTTTCGCGCCCCGGCCGGACATTCTGCTGGAAAGCTGCTCCTCCGGCGGCAACCGGTTTGATTTGGGAATGCTCTGCTTTTCCCCCCAGATCTGGGCGTCCGACAATACTGACCCCATTGAGCGCCTGACCATCCAGAACGGCATTTCCTATCTCTATCCCCAGTCCACGGTGGGCGCACACGTTTCCGCTGCGCCCCATGCCCAGACGCTGCGCTCCACGCCTCTGAACACCCGGGGCAATGTGGCGTTTTTCGGCTGCCTGGGCTATGAGCTGGATTTAAGGACGCTGCTTCCCGTGGAGATCAAGGAGATACAGGGGCAGATCGCGTTTTATAAGCGTTACCGCGAAGTTTTCCAGTTCGGCGCGTTCCGCCGCACGGAGCTTGGCTGGCAAGTGTCGGACGGGAAGATAACGCTGGCGGGGGTGTTCCACCGTCTGATTCCCGCCGCCCCGGGGTATGAACGTCTTCGCGTGAAGGACATGAAACCGGAGACGGACTACCGGATCACGTCTCTGGCGCAGGCCATCCGGGTAGGCCAATTCGGGAACCTGCTCAAGCACGTTGCCCCGGTCAGCGTGAACCCCAACGGCGCACTTCTGCGCATTGCCGACCGGCACTTTACCCTGCCGGGGAATCCGGAAACACTGACGGCCTCCGGCGCGGCGCTGGCAAGCGGCATCATGCTTTCTCCGCTGTTCCGCGGCACCGGCTACGCCCCCGAACAGCGCACCCAGGGAGATTTCGGCTCCGACGTATATCTGATCGAGGAAATCGACGGCGAATAAAGCGTCCGCAGAACCCTTCGCCCGGGAAGACGCACAAGCGTGCCTTCCCGGGCGGAGATGAAAACTTTTTCTTGCATTTTTCCCGAATCTGTACTATACTGTAAAAGCACCTGCCGGTGTGATGGAATGGTAGACGTAGTGGACTCAAAATCCACCGCCAGCGATGGCGTACCGGTTCGAGTCCGGTCACCGGCACCAAACCAATATAATCCGAACCAGATCTTCCCTGTGGGAGACGGGTTCGGATTATTTGTTTTCTTTGGCAAATTCGAGGAAACCTATTTTCGGAACGGTGTCATCAAGCGACCGGAATCAAAGCCCAGAGGCCCAAGAAAAAAGAAACAGCTTTAGGAGGACACTGTTATGGATAAGAA
>CAKTKF010000374.1 GCA_934569215.1 uncultured Oscillospiraceae bacterium | reverse complement strand
CCGTAGTCCGTCAGCAGCATCTGACAGGCGAGGACGATGTCCCGCGCCTTGTGCTTGTAAAAGCCGCAGGAGCGGACGTAATTTTCCACATCGGCAATGTCCGCCGCCGCCATGGCCTCCAGGGTGGGGTAGGCGGCAAAGAGCGCGGGGGTCACCAGGTTCACCCGGGCGTCGGTACACTGGGCGGAGAGCCGGACGGCGATCATCAGCTCGTAGTCCTTTGCATAGTGCAGGGCGCAGGCCGCGTCGTCGTAGCGCTGTTTGAGAATATCAATGATGGCTTTCGCCTTTTCTTTTTTGTTCACGAGAATCGTTCCTTTTATCTGTTTTGCCCCAATATACCACGAAAACCGTAATTTTGCAACAAAAAAAGACAAGCCGCTACAGTAAATCCATGGGAATCTGAGCGGTGAGGGCGGAAATTTCATAGGCGGTTCGTTCCTCCGCGCCTTCCTCGGTCAGCTTTGTGTAGACGCGGCTCTGCAATCGACCCGTAATGCCGATCTTATCCCGGGTGTGACAGCGGGAAGCCTCCTGCGCAGTCCTGCCCCAGAGAATGCAGGGCAGGTAATCCGCCCGCTGGAACGCTCTTGGCACCGCCAGCATCACGTCGCAGATCTCCCGGCCAAGGGGCGTGCGGCGGTAGATGGGTTCCCGGCAGAGAAAGCCCTCCAGTTCCGCGTCGTTCAGTGCTTCGCCGTCCTCGCAGGTTAGTGACGACGCGAAAACGAAGATCATCAGGTGCCGCCGTCCGTCGGTGCGGACGTTGTGGGAGCGGATCTGGCCGGTGACGGTGAGCATCCCGCCCGGGTCAATCCCGGCGGATTCCAGAAGGGACTTATCCGCGATGACCGGCAGGGTGTCCGCTACCCCGGAAAGCCTCGGCACCTCCAGGAAAAAACGGTAAAACTGCTTTCCATGGTTCTCGTGGGAAAACATGGGGGGCGCGGACAGATTTCCCCGCAGGGTGATTTGATTTGCGTTATGTTCCATAGTACCACCTCAAATTCAGATGTATGGAACATCTTATGTCCGAGCGGGAGAAAGAGAACCGGAGGAACATCTGACGCAAAAATCAGCGGCATTCGCTTCCAAATGCCGCTGAAGTTTCACATTATCCAATTCCAGACCAGCGCCGCCAGAAACGGCTGCACGAAGAACATGACGCCGAAAGTCATGCCGCAGACGAGAAACACATCCTTTGTCCGCGCCGACGGCTCCGTCCCCGGGAAAAGCTTCAGCACGATTCTGGCAAGCAGATACCCTAAAACCGTACCGACGGTGTTGGTCATCAGATCGTTGACGTCCGTCGCCCGGAAGGTGAAAATCTGCAAAAGCTCAATGAGCAGGGAGGTGCAGAAGCCAAACAGAAGCGTATACCCGAAGGCACTGAATTTCTTCCAGAAAAGGGGAAGAAAGAAGCCCAGCGGAACGAATAGCAGCACATTCAGAAAACTGCTCCTGTAGTCCGAAAACATATACAGAAACGGAGCGAAATTGTAGTTAAAATCCAGGCGGATATAGGTTATGCAGGGAAGCCCCACCACAGCGTCCACACAGGCCAGGTATATGGCGAAAATAAGGTAGCCGACGGTGCGCCCCAAATCATGGAAATAAATCCGGTTTACGACGAGAAATAACGGAACCAGAATTACCGCCGCCGTACCGGCTTCCAGACCCATGTCAAAAAATCTGTACATCGGCAGCCTCCGTCAAAAGATGGGGTTGGTCAGCAATACGGCCAGCACACAGCAGCAGGCGTTCAGGGCAAAGCGGGTGTCGGTGTAGATGTT
>CAKTKF010000373.1 GCA_934569215.1 uncultured Oscillospiraceae bacterium | reverse complement strand
GGTACACCCGGCTGCGGCGATAAGCCTGTTCAATCGGCTGGTCAAAAATGTGGCAAATGAACTGCCCCAGTTCCTGCTCCAGCCGCTCAGGATACGTCGGGTCAACCAGCACGGGCTGGCTCAGCATTTCCAGATACTTTTCATCGTCCCGGTCAAGCTCTTTGATTTTCTCAATCGCCGCGTCAAAGGACGGGTAGTCCGCCACGTTGATAAAGGCATCTTTATTAAAAATTTCGGCTACCGTCGGGCTGCCATAATACACAGGAATGGTGTCCGAATAAAAGGCATCCATGATTTTCTCGGTAACAAAGCCGTAGTGGTTGGTGCTTTCAAAGCACAGTGTAAATTTGCACTTTCTCTGCAGCGCCGTTTTGCTGCCGTCCAGCCAATTTACGACCTCACCGTTAGGCATGTTGTTCAGGTAAGTCCCTGCCGATTCCACGCGCCTGTATTCATTCAGCTTTTTGAAGAAATCGCCGCGGATGTTGAATTCCGACTCATGGCTGGATATAAAATTTGCAAAAAGTTGTTTATTTTGTACAAATTCCTTCGTGTACCCCCCCTCATGCTTGTTCACTATGCTCAGCCATCGATCTCGCGGCCATACGCAGGGCGGAAGCTGGAAATTCCGGTCTCCAAATTGAATCGGGTACGGGCAAATGGAGTAGTCGATCAGATTAAAATCCGGGATGTAGTTTTCGCCGGAATACATGATCCTTATCTGGGGATATTTGCAATATCCGTACCGTTCCGCTCCCCCTACATCGCAAATAATATAGTCCGGGTCGTCGGAAATCTGCACGTCATACCCATTGATTTTCAGTAGGTCGTAAATCAGATTCTGCTCCCTATTGAAGTTTTCACTCTCGCACGCATAATTGATTTTTACCGTTTTCAAAGCACATTCCTCCATTCCTGTTATACATAGTAATCTTCCGGTGACGGCTTTTTCGCCTGCGGCCGTTTCAGCAGCTTTTCCGTGCCGGTAACATACATGAGAAACACCGCTTTCAGAAGATACCTCGGCGGGAACGTATTCCCCCTTTGCAGGAAATAGCGTCTGGCGTAATATTTCAGCAGGCGGATGCTCTGCTCCGTGTTGTCCGGGTACTTTGCCAGATAAGAAAGGGCGTCCACAAAGCTGATGTCAAACTCCCGCCGCAGCTCCGGGAAGCGTTTCAACACCTTTTCCCGGCGCTTCGCCATGAAGTCGATCCGGTCAACGGCGATCTGCGCCCTGGCCGCCGGGGACTGCATCACGCTGGACGCGCGCTGGCGGTAGTTATACACAACGCGCGGGTCGCAGACGACCTTGGCGGCGTTCATGACGCCCTGATAGGTGAAATATTCGTCGTCGATCTTGTGTCCCTCTTCAAAGAAAATGCCGTCAAACAGCGCCCGTTTATACAGCTTGTTCCACAGGAGCCCGCAGGTCCAGTCCGTGGTGAAGCGTACCAGAAAGGCCTTTCCCTCCATCACGCACCGGTCTTCGCCCGCGAGCCACTGCTCCGTGCGGGTGCGGAACCGGTTCTGAAACGCGCACCGGACGATATCCGCGTCGTTTTCCTTCAGAAGCGCCAGCATATAGGCGTACGCCCCCGGCTCCAGAAAATCGTCGCTGTCTGCGAAGCTCAGGTATTCTCCCGTAGCTGCCCGCAGTCCCGCGTTTTTCGCCGCCGCGGCGCCGCCGTTTTTCTGGTGAATGACCCGAATGCGTCTGTCCCGCCGGGCATAGTCGTCGCAGATGGCGCCGGAATCGTCGGTGGAGCCGTCGTCATTAAGAATGATCTCCAGC
>CAKTKF010000372.1 GCA_934569215.1 uncultured Oscillospiraceae bacterium | reverse complement strand
AGAACAGGATGCTCATGCAGCAGTACAGCCACAGCATGGTGATGGCAATGGCATACACCGAGCCGTAAATCGTGGAATATTTGGAGAAATTCTCCACGTAAATGGAGTAAATGTCCGAAAACACCAGCCAGCCCAGACTGGACAGCACGCCGCCGGGAAGGCTTTCCATAAAACGGCTGCGCCGCTTGTTGGGCAGCACCATGAACATCAGGGTAAAAACCAGACTCTGTAAAAACAGCAGCAGGAAAAACCGCAGGTCGATCAGGTCGGTGAAGAAAATCACCACCGGATTGTCCACTTGCCGCATTAAATTGATGATCGAATTGCCGAACACGTGCAGCACCAGGGTCAGCAGCAGAATCAGAATGAACACGAAGGTATATACCACGCTGATGGAGCGGGTATAAATGTATCCCCGGTTCTCCGACACGCCGTAAACCGCATTCAATCCGGTGAGCAGGCCGTAGATGCCCCGGCTGGCCGACCACAGCGCCGTCACGGCGGAAACGCCCACCATTGCGCCGGAGGAATTGCGGTAGGTGCTGTAGATCAGCTCCTCGGCTCCCTCCGCCATGGTACTGGGCAGGATGTCGTCCAGCAGCTCCACCAGGCCCCGCACCTCCATTCCCGTATAGCGCAGCACGCTGAGAATCAGCACCAGCGCCGGGAACACGGCCAGCACAATAAAGTACGCGGCATAGGCGGCGTGGAGGGGAATATGCATTTGCTTGACGGTCTTGGCGGCGTCCATAATTTTGCCGATCAGCCCGCCCTTGGGAAATTCCTTCATCGTCTCCCCCACTTTACTTGTTCCGATAAGTCAGCCCGCAGCCCGAAGGGCTGCGGGCAAATCCGTTTCCGGGAAGCTCTGATTAAATCGGCAAGAACTGTGAGCGAGAGATTTTTCGTCCAATCGAGGTATCGAAAGCGGCGGAATACTTTGTGTACCCGCGAGGGGTATGCCGCATCCGTAAGCCGGCTTATGCCGGCAACGGCTGCGCAATATTTCCCGCTTTCGATACCGAAGAGTGGACGGAAAAGATCCGCTCACAGTCGCAGACGATTTATTCAGAGGTTCCCTAATCCCCTTTTACAGGAGGAACCATTATGAGCTATTACGCGGGCAGCTGTGACGTTGCCGTGATTGGGGCGGGACACGCGGGAATCGAAGCCGCCCTTGCCGCCGCCCGGCTGGGCAACCATACCATTCTCTTTACCATCAACCTGGACGCCGTGGGAAATATGCCCTGCAACCCCGCCATCGGCGGCACCGGAAAGGGACACCTTGTGCGGGAGCTGGATGCGCTGGGGGGCGAGATGGGCGCGGCCGCTGACCATGCCTGCATCCAGTACCGGATGCTGAACCGGGGCAAAGGTCCCGCCGTCCATTCCCTCCGGGCTCAGGCCGACCGGGTAAAATACCGGCAGTACATGAAGCACACACTGGAATTGCAGGAAAATCTGGAGCTGAAACAGGCGCAGATCGTGGAAATTCTGACCGCAGAGGGCGCCGTCACCGGCGTGCGCACTCAGCTGGGGGCGGAATACGGCGCGAAGGCCGTGGTCATCGCCACGGGAACGTATTTGGACAGCACCGTCATCACCGGCCAGAGCGTCATTCCCTCCGGCCCCGACGGGATGCACCCCAGCGTGGGACTGGCGGACAATTTACGCGCTCTCGGGCTGCACCTTCGCCGCTTCAAAACCGGCACGCCCCCCCGGGTCAACCGCCGGAGCATCGATTTTTCCAAAATGGAGGTGCAGCCGGGGGACGAGACGGCGGAGCCGTTTTCCTTCCGCACCACCCA
>CAKTKF010000371.1 GCA_934569215.1 uncultured Oscillospiraceae bacterium | reverse complement strand
ATCGACTGCGACGTGGGGCTTCGGAATCTGGACATCTCTCTGGGGCTTTCCGAATGCGGCGCGCTGTCCTTTTGGGACGTCTCCGAGGGGGGCTACTCCCTGGAGGACGCTTTCCGGCACCCGGTCTACCCTACCCTCGCGTTTCTGACCGCCCCCATGAACTGCCCGGTGGAAAAGATCGACACCGCTGCCTTCGGGGAAATGCTCAGCCGGGCGCGGCAGATGTTCGACTACGTGTTCCTGGACGCCCCCGCCGGGGTGGACGCCGGTTTCCGGCTGACGGCGCAGTTCGCCGACCGCTTTCTGCTGGTCACGGGGGCAGGCCCCGCCGCCGTGCGGGACGCTTCCCGGGTAGGCGATCTGCTGGAGCTGATGGGCAAGAAAAACATCCGCCTCATTGTCAACCAGGTGGACAAGAATATGCTGGGTACAGTGTGCCTGACCATTGACGATGTGATGGACGCCGCAGGACTGCCCCTTACGGGAATCGTCCCGGAGGACCCCCATGTTACCCTCGCGGCATCCTTCGGTCAAAGTCTTCTTCGCTATTCCCCGAACTGCAAGGCGGCAAGAGCCTGCCGCAGAATCGCCAGACGCATTCAGGGCTTCCATGAACCCATTGCCCTGCATTGATATGACATAAGATATATTAAGGAGTGACTGCTGTGAATATCGCATTTTTGGCGCATGACAAGAAAAAAGAACTGATGGTTCAGTTCTGCACCGCCTACAAGAGCGTCCTCATGAAGCACAATCTGTTTGCCACGGCCACCACCGGCCGTCTCATCGCGGACAATACCGGTCTGCCCATTACGCTGCTGCTTTCCCATAAGCAGGGCGGTCATCAGCAGATCAACGCCCGCATTGCCTACAACGAAATTGATCTGGTGCTGCTGTTCACCGACCCCAACACCACCGACCCCTGGGACGATGCCCAGATGATCGAGACCATCCGACATTGCGACCGGCATAACGTCCCTATCGCCACCAACCTGGCCTCGGCGGAAATGCTCATCATGGGCTTGCAGCGGGGCGACCTGGATTGGCGGGAAATGCTGCACAACAAGACCCGTTATTGATTACAGTTTAACGAAACACGCAGGTGAGCGCAGGGTACTCTGAAATGGCAGGGTACCCTTCTGCCCTGCACCCTGTGTTTCATTATTGGAGAGGATAACTATGGAGATCATCAAGCCCCGGACGCTGTCCGGCTTTATGGAGCTGCTGCCGGAAAAGCAGCTGAAATTTGACCGCATGGCGGAGGTTCTGCGCAATACCTACGCCTCCTACGGCTTTGCCCCCCTGGACACCCCGGTGATCGAGGACGCCCAGATTCTGCTTGCCAAGGGCGGCGGAGAGACGGAAAAACAGATTTACCGCTTCACCAAGGGCGACAGCGACCTTGCTCTGCGCTTCGACCTGACGGTGCCGCTGGCAAAATACGTTGCCCTGCACTATAACGAGCTGGCCTTCCCCTTCCGCCGCTTCCAGATCAGCAAGGTCTACCGGGGCGAGCGGGCGCAGCGCGGCCGGTTCCGGGAATTTTATCAGGCGGACATCGACATCATCGGCGACGGCAAGCTGGACATTCTCAACGAGGCGGAAATCCCCGCCATCATCTATAAGGTATTCAAGGGCTTCGGCCTGACCCGGTTCCAGATTCATGTCAACAACCGGAAGGTTCTCAACGGCTTCTACGCCATGATGGGTCTGACGGAGAAGTCCGGCGACATCATGCGCACCGTGGACAAGCTGGACAAGATCGGCGTTGACAAGGTGAAGGTCATTCTGCTGGAGGACTGCGGCCTGAC
>CAKTKF010000370.1 GCA_934569215.1 uncultured Oscillospiraceae bacterium | reverse complement strand
ATGGGGTCGAACAGGCTGTGCTCGTTCAGCTGCCGGAAGGAGGCGGAATTTTCCCGCAAAATATAGCGGTAGGGGCAAAAATCCTCATATACCGACTGTTTTGCCCGGGAAAACAGGAAGTAATTCATGAGATAATCTTCGTTGTTCTTGATGGCGGGATTCATCCGTTCCGCCAGTCCGGCGAACAGCTCCCGGCGGTACAGCTTGGTACACAGGCTGGACTCAATCTGTCCGCCGTCCAGCAAATCCCGCAGGCCGGTCAGATTGTCCTGCTGCCGCAGCCCGCCGGTATTGTGGACATAGGCCACCCGGCCGTTGGGAAACTCCACCCGGTGTCCGCAGTGGGAAATGTCCGCGTCATAAGTGTGGGCATTTTCCAGAAGATGGCGGTACATGTCCGGGTCTATGGCGTCGTCGCCGTCGGCGAAGCCGACCCATTCCCCCGTGGCCGCCGCCACGCCTGCAAGGCGGGCAGAGGTCACGCCGCCGTTTTCCTTGAAAATCGGTTTGATGCGCCCGTCCCGGGCAGCGTAGCTTTCCATCACCTGCCGGGTACTGTCAGCGGAGCCGTCGTCCACCACAATGATTTCCAGCTTCGGATAGGTCTGCGCCAGAATGCTGTCCAGGCATCGGGGAAGCCATGGAGCGACATTATACGCCGGTATGATGACCGAGATGATTTCGCCCTCCATTTTGCTTCCTCCTTATTTTTTCGCTGTTAAGCGCTCATATTCTTCACAATACCGCTTCGCCATAGTCTCCGCAGAAAACCTGACGCTGTCCGCCAGTGCGTTCTGCCCAAGGGTTCTGCGAAGCTCCTCGCTGTCGATCAGCTTTTCGCAGGCCGCGCACACTTCGTCAGGGTTGCAGCCCACCAGCAGCCCGCTCTCCCCGTCCCGGAGCATATCCGGCACGCCGCCGACCCTGGACGCCACGATGGGCAGTCCCGTCCCCATGGCCTCGATGATGGTCATGGGCATTCCCTCATACTTAGACGGTAACAGGAATATGTCCGCATCGTGAAGATAGGGATGGACGTCCGCCTGATTTCCCAGAAAATGGACGGCATGGCCGATGCCCAGTTCCCGGGCATAATTTTCCATTTCCGTCCGCAAATGCCCGTCCCCCAAAAGGTTCAGGCAGCAATTGGGGTGGGTTTTCAGGAGCTTCGCAAAGGCTTGCAGCAGCCCAGCATGATTTTTCTGCTCTTCAAACCGGCCGATGTGCAGCAGAGAAACGGTGTCCCCCAGCCCATGCGACCTCTTGGGAACGCACCGGCAGAGATTCACGCCGTTGAAAATCACGGGAACGCGGTCAAGGCCGTAAAACTCTGTCACCGTCCGCTGAACCTCCGGGCTGAGCGCCACCGGCACAGACCAGCCCCGGTGATAGTAAAACCGGTTGAGGATGGCCTGGGCAGTCCCCTCCGCCTCCACTTTCGCCACATTGTGTACCGTGTGGACGCAGGGAATCCCCCCCGCCAATCTTGCCGCCATCACCGCGTACAGAATCACGTTCAGGTGGGTGTGAACCACGTCCGGGCGTTCCTCCCGGAAAATCTTCGTGAGCTTCGGCACCACGGACATATCCAGCCCCGGCTTTTTGCCCAGATACCGGATGCGGACGCCTGCCGCCTCCATGCGGTGGGAGATCTCCGTCCGCTCATCAAACAGACTCACCACGGCCACGTCATGCCCCAGCTCCCCCAGGGCATAAGTCAGATTTTCGCACATGGTTTCCGCCCCGCCGAAGCAAAAATAGGGGATGACCTGCAATATTTTCATTGTGTTCCTCCCCACTGGCGGTAACAGGCGAGAAT
>CAKTKF010000369.1 GCA_934569215.1 uncultured Oscillospiraceae bacterium | reverse complement strand
CGGTTCATGGAATCGGGTGTTGGGCGTTTCGGTGGGACTGTGACCTCTGTTCGCCACGATTCCGCAGAATTTCTGATCTTTCGGAAGCGCCGCTTCCCAGCGGTTGACCTTTTCCAGGGCGTCGTCCGTCAGATAGTCGTCGGAATCCACCGTAAAGAACAGCTCTCCCTGTGCCAGCTTCAGGCCGTAGTTGATGGCGCGGCACTTGCCGCCGTTTTCCTTATAGCAGTAGCGGATAGGAAAGGGGTTGTCTTCCTTCTGCCACCGTTCAAACAGCGCCTTCGTTCCGTCGGAGGAGCCGTCGTCCACCACCAGCCATTCAAAGTCCGTGAAGCTCTGACGCTGTAAGGAGCGGTACAGATTTTCCAATATGTACGCCCGGTTGTAGGTTGGGGTGAAGACCGTTATTTTGTACCGAAATTCCATACGCCACCTCACGATAATACATGAATGTCAATCAAAAAGTTCAGCATTCTGCAAGTACCCTCAAAATGCTTCTGCGCCAGCTTCACAAGAAAACGCTTCTTTATCCCGATCTCCGGATTTTCACGCAAAGGCACAATGTCCGACAGAACGCCGCCGATGATTTCCCGCGCCTGCTCCAGCTCCTCGCCATGCAGCGATTTAAGGCTCCCCTGCATCCCGTAAATGCAGGAAAAGAACAGATCATACTCCGCTTCACGAGTCAGCTCCGGCATGGCATCCCGCAGGTAATTCAGCCGAAGCCGCTTTGCCTCCAGGCCGTGCAGCCGTCCCAGGGAAAAGGGTCTGTGCATGGCGCTTTCCGGCGACTGCCGGTAAGCATACATCCGCGCCGAGGAATGCGCCAGCCGCCGCGCCCATCCGATCACCCGGTAGGTGAAAAACTCATCGTCGATCAGCTTCCCGACCGGGAATCGGGTATCACCAATGGTTTCCCGGCGGTACAGCTTGTTCGGCGGGGTCTGGCAGAACACCTCGTCCCGGATATGGAGGCGCATAGCCTCCGCCGCCGAGGCGTAGGTCACCTGCGCCCCGCCTTCCTCATCGAACGCGCAGTCGTCCGAATCCGTCTGCACGATGGTGCATTCCGCGATATCCACATCCTCCGCCATCAGGGAAACCAGGTACGCGTACATCCGGGGGCAAAGGTAATCGTCGCTGTCGATCATGCTGATGATCTCGCCCCGCGCTGCATCCAATCCGGCATTCCTGGCCGCGCCGCCGCCGGCGTTTTCCTGATGGATCACCCGAATCCGACTGTCTTTTTCTGCCCAGGCATCGCACATGGCGCCGCTGGCGTCCGGGGAACCGTCGTCGATCAGAAGAATTTCCAGATTGGAATAGGTCTGATTCACGATGGATTGGACACAGCAGTCCAGATAGTTTTCCACTTTATAGACAGGGACGATCACGCTGATCAATGGCAGCTGCGTCATAGTGTATCCTCTCAGTGTTCCTCTTCCCGCCGGAAGAGCTTCTCGTACAGTCTGTAAGTCAGGGCGAACAGCCCCGGCGTCCTGCAAACCATTTTTGCCAGCAGCCGGTTTCGCTTCGACAGCAAATGGAAATACCCTTCCTGTTCTTCCAGTTCGGCGCGTACCCGCCGCCGCCAGTCGTCATACCGTTTCTCCGGATGCACGGAGAGCTGGGCGTAGGCAAACAGAAGATTTCGCATCAGCGCACGGCGGGCGTCCTCCCGAATCTCACTGCCGCTGTCCTCCACGATCAGCTCCCGAACCCGGATGGGGTCGAACAGGCTGTGTTCGTTCAGCTGCCGGAAGGAGGCGGAATTTTCCCGCAAAATATAGCGGTAGGGGCAGAAATCCTCATATACCGAC
>CAKTKF010000368.1 GCA_934569215.1 uncultured Oscillospiraceae bacterium | reverse complement strand
CAGCCGCCGCAGCACCAGCTCTAGGATTGAGATGCCCAAGTATCGTTCACACCCTTCTCCACGCACAGCCCCCACTGATAAACCGGCTGATTGCGGTAGTAATAAGGCTCCGCCCGCCGGAACAGATACGTCTTATCCCCCAGGGTCAGCGTATCCCCCTCCTGAACCTGAGCGCCGACGGGGCCGATGTAGGCGTACTGCCCCCGGGAGATCTCTCCCAGGAGCGTCGCCTCACTTTCCATGCTCTGCCAGCTTTTGGCGTTCACCGCCCGGAAGAAAGCCCGGACGGTTTTTGTTTCCCCGCCGCTGACAAGCGTCATATCCGTGCCGTACTGGGAGATGATCTTCTCAACCATTCTCCGCATATCAGACCCCCCGGAAGGAAAAGCCGTCCTTGAGATAAGGCGCGATCATCAGCTCCGCCTGACGCTGCAAGCACTGAGAAGCCGCGTCCCGATTTCTGCTTCCCTGCTTCACCGTCAGATCACCGGCCTTGAACTCCTCCACCTGGGCGTCGTCGTCCACGCCGTTCAGCTGCGCCAGCGCCAGCAGACTGGCCGCAGCGATGAAATCCGCCTTGCAATCCTCCGGCGTCAGTCCCTCCCGCAGCCGCGCCGTCAGGGAGGAAGCGGACGCGCCGCACAGCAGCCGCAGCAGATTCGTCTGCCGCCCGTCCAGTTCTCCCGCCAGCAGCGCCGCCTGGGCAAAAACCTGTTCCGTCAGCGTCATACGTTCAGGACGCAGGACGCGCCGGCGCAGATCTTGCCGAAGCCGGAAATGGAGGTAATGGCCGCCCGTTCCAGCTGCCGGTCAATGAGCTTGTCGTACTCCACCAGCACGTCGCCGGCGCGAACCAGCTCCAGCGCGTAGCGGTTGTCCAGGCCGATGATCACACCGTCGGACACGGCGGAGGTGCGGTGCAGCTGCGCGCCCAGAGGGGTGCTGAGCTTGCCGGTGCCCTGGAAATTCAGGCCGGTGAGGGGATTCTGCAATTCGGAGATTTTCAGCATATCGGTCATGGTGGCGGTGGAGCAGAGGATGGTGTTCATGGTGTAGGGGTCAAACTGCCCCCAGAACTCCACCAGCTGGTCGTAGGCGAGCGTACCCTTGGTGCCGGAGATGGGAGCGGTGCCGACGGTGTACTTGGCGGCGGCATTTTCGTTGCCGTCTCCGGCGATCAGCACGTTCACCGCGTCAGCCAGCTGCTGCTTCTGAATGTGGGCGCCGATCTGACGCAGCATCACGCCGAACAGATCCAGCTTCTGGAAGCGGATGGCCTCATAGGACGCCACCAGCATTCTGCCCCGCTTGCTCAGCTGCACCAGATGCTCCTTGGTCTTGACCTCGGTTTCGGGAATGGCCGTGCCTTCCTCCACGTCCTTCAGCTCCTTATCCGCGTCGGTGGGAATGGAGTAGATGGAGCGGTAGTCCATGGCGTCGATGACGGTGGTGGTAGCGGTAATGGCAGGCAGGATGTCGTTTTCCTCCATGCCCTGCCGGACGGTGCGGGCGATGTACTCCGGGAACAGCACGGCGGAGTCCATGGTGCGGAAGAACTTCTCCACAGGGGAAGAGCCCGCACCCTTGGCGCGGATGCCGAAGCGCTTCAGCTGCCGCTGAAAGGCGTCGGTGCCTTCCAGCGCCGTACCCCGATAGTTTTCGCTGGGATCCAGAGATTCCAGCACCTGGGTAAAGTTCATACCCTCCTGCCGGTACATGCCTTTTTCCAGTTTCAGATTGTCATAACCCATTTGATATCCTCCCAAGTAAATTTATGGCTGCCGGCCTTCGCCGGAGAACCTATGATGTATCGCGGCAATTT
>CAKTKF010000367.1 GCA_934569215.1 uncultured Oscillospiraceae bacterium | reverse complement strand
CTGGTCAAGCACATTCTGCTGCTGCTGTTCACCTGCGGCATCTGGCTGTATATCTGGATTTACCGCGTTACCGGCTACACCAACAATGTGCAGGGTGAAGAAAACCGCAACCCCACCAACAAGCTGCTGCTGTGCCTGTTCGTCCCCTTCTACGTGATTTATTGGATGTATAAGACTGCCCAGCGTCTTGACAAGATGGCGGCGGCGAAGAATATCCCTTCCGATCTTTCCACCCTCTGCCTGATTCTTGCCATCTTTGTCCCCATTATCCCGCCGATTCTGATGCAGGATAAGCTGAACGCCATCGTCGCGCCGACTGCCGCGCCTGCTGCGTATGCCGCTCCCGCTGCCCCCGTCGCTCCCGCTCCTGCGCCCGCCGCACCGGCCAGCGTGAGCGAGGCTGCGGACGACCTGCTGAAGCTCAAGGAGCTGCTGGACGCAGGCATTCTCACCCAGGAAGAATTTGACGCAAAGAAAAAGCAACTGCTGGGGCTGTAAATTCCATACGACAAGGCGCGGGGCATCTGCCCCGCGCCTTTTGACAAGCCAAGAGGGAGCGGAAAATCCGCTCCCTCCATGTATTTACTTCTTGATGATCTCGCTGAGCTTCTCGGCGGCAGTGGTAACCGCGTCGCTGACGACGGCGGCAGCCTTGTTTGCCTTGGCGGCGGCCTTCTCCAGAGCAATCTCCTTGGCAAAGTAGCGGTTCAGCATACCCTGCAGAGCCTTGCCGTGGCGGGCTTCGTCCTTGGCCATTTCATGGACGGTGTCGTGGATGGCGTCCAGACCGTTCTTCTTGGCGCAGGCGGCCAGGTCAAACTTGCCCTGGGTGGCGCCGAACTCGCAGTCCACACGCCAGGCCAGATTGTCCTTGGTGGTGGCCTTCATGTGGGGCTCCAGATCCTCGCCCAGCATCTCGGCGAACTTGGCGGCGTGCTCGGCTTCCTCGTGGGCGGCCTTCTCCCAGTACAGGCCGATCTCGGGGTAGCCCTCCCGGTGGGCAATGCGAGCCATACACAGGTACATACCCACCTCGCTGCACTCGCCCTGGAAGTTGGCCATCAGCTGCTCGAAGATGTACTTCTTGTCTTCCTCGGAAATGTCGGGGTTGTTCTTCACGGTCTTGGCGTAGATGCCGTACTCATGCTCGGCGGCCAGCTTGCCTTCCTCCATGACCTTGAACTTGGAGCCGTCAACGCCGCACACGGGGCACTTGAAGCCTTCGGGGATGAACTCGCCTTCGTAGACATAACCGCAAACGGGGCACACAAATTTCTTCATAATCGATTCCTCCAAAATTAATTTTATAAGTTATTTGGGCAAATACGCCTGGGATTACAATAAATTACGCCTCTTCCTCGAACAATTCGGGGCCGACGCCGCAGAGGGGACATTCGTAGTCTTCGGGCAGCTCGTCGCCTTCGTAGACGTAGCCGCAGACGGTGCAGACGTATTTTTTCATACAGCTTCCTCCTTTGTTTGTGATTGGCAGCCGCGGCACAGACCGGTGAAGGTCAGCTGGCAGCTGTGTACCTGACAGCCGGTGCATTCCTCGGCGGCGCGTCCCAGAGACAGGGGAGCCGCCGTTTGGGGAAGGTCGATCACCGCGCCGCAGGTGGTGCAGATGAAGTGAACATGGGGGCGGGTGTCGGCGTCGAAGCGTTCGCTTCCGTTCACCGTACCCACGCTCTGGATCAGGCCCTGGCTCTTGAACAGGGCGAGATTGCGATAGATCGTGGCAAGGGAGATGTCCGGGTGTTCCTCCCGCAGCATTTCGTGAACCATTTCCGCTGAGGGATGAAGCACGGTGCCGCGGAGGCAGGACAGGATCGC
>CAKTKF010000366.1 GCA_934569215.1 uncultured Oscillospiraceae bacterium | reverse complement strand
TGAAGGATCGCGGCCAGATCTGGTAAAACACCTTATCCTTGTACCACCGTTTGCGCTCCATGCAGTTCACTCCTTTTGGGGATTTGCTTTCATTATAACATAGGGAACCCCGTTCGTCACCTAAAATCTCGTTGACAGAGGTGCTTTTGATGTATAAAATGGAAGAAAAAGAAAGGCGGGTCTGACCATGATTACCGAGGAAAACGGCGTATTCCATATCCGGACAGAAACCTATTCCTACCTGTTCAAAATCGATGCCTACGGCCTTGCGGAGCATCTGCATTTCGGTGCGCCGGTGAAGACCCGGGACGCGGACGCTCTCAGCTGCCGTCCCGGTCTGGGCTGGGGGGCCAGCATTCTCCTGGATCCGAAGGATACTGCCAGCTGCCCGGACGCCCTGCCGCTGGAATGGAGCGGAAGCGGACGGGGGGACTACCGGGAATCGCCCCTGGAGCTGGCAGGGGAGCCTGGGGATTTTCGCTATACCGGCTATAAAATCCATGAGGGCGGCGTGCCCATGGCCTGCGGCCTACCCCAGGCGCATGACGCATTGGAAACCCTGGAAATCACCCTGAGTCAACCCGGCGGGGAGCTGACCCTGTTCTACACGGCCTTTCCTACGGCAATCGTCCGCCGGACGGTGCTGACGAATACCGGGGATAAGCCCCTTCGGCTGAATAAGCTCATGAGCTTCTGCGTGGATTTGCCCGGAAGCTACACCATGGCGACCTTCAACGGCGGCTGGATCGCGGAAATGCGCCGGTGCGACACCCCTGTGGGCGCGTCAAAGGTGGTCAACGAAAGTCTCACCGGCTCCTCCTCCAACCGCCACAATCCCGGTTTCCTTCTCTACGAGCCGGGCGCGACCGAGGACGCGGGAACCGTCTACGGCTTCAATCTTATCTACTCCGGCAACCACTACGCCGCCGCCCAGCAGTCCCTCCAGGGGTTGACCCGGGTGATGCAGGGCATCAATGACAGCAATTTTTCCCGAGAATTGCCGCCGGGGGCGTGCTTTGAGACCCCGGAAGCGGTGCTGTGCCACTCAGGTAAGGGCTTCGGCGGGCTGTCCGCCAATATGCATGCCTTTGTCACCGGCCATATCATCCCGCCCCGTTGGCGCGGCCGTCCCCGGCCGGTGCTGTACAACAGCTGGGAGGGCTGCACCTTTGACTTCACACAGCGCCGTCTGCTGAGCCTGGCCAACCGGGCGAAGGCACTGGGCTGTGAACTGTTTGTGTTGGACGACGGCTGGTTCGCGGGGCGGGACAATGACCACGCCGGGCTGGGAGACTACACCGTGAACCGGAAAAAGCTCCCCGAGGGGCTGGAAGGGCTGTCCCGGCACCTCAAGGACAAGGGGCTTTCCTTCGGCCTCTGGTTCGAGCCGGAGTCCGTAAATCCCGATTCCGACCTCTACCGGGCGCATCCGGACTGGGCGCTGACGGACGGATTTGAGCCGGTGCTGGGGCGTAATCAGCTGCTTTTGGATTTGACCAAGCCGGAGGTGCGGGACTACATCGTGGAGAATGTCTCCCGGATTCTGGACAGCGCCGGTATTTCCTACGTCAAGTGGGACATGAACCGCCATTCCGTGGCGCTGGGGTCGAAAGCCCATGATTTTGTTCTTGGATTGTACGACGTGCTTCGCCGGATTTTTGCGCCCCGGGCGGACATTCTGCTGGAAAGCTGCTCCTCCGGCGGCAACCGGTTTGATTTGGGGATGCTTTGTTTTTCACCCCAGATCTGGGCGTCTGACGACACTGACCCCATTGAGCGCCTGACCATCCAGAACGGCATTTCCTATCTCTACCCCCAGTCCACGGTGGGCGCAC
>CAKTKF010000365.1 GCA_934569215.1 uncultured Oscillospiraceae bacterium | reverse complement strand
GCGTTGCCGCTGCCATGGCTGCGCACGTCGTCGTGGAGCATGGCGCTGACGCAGATGGCGCCGTTGTGGTTGCCGAGAAAATAGGAGACGAGAGCGGTTATGAGGATCCTCGAGAACATCACTCGTCCTCCTTGTCGCCCCGCTGCCGGATGGTGATGCGGATGGGGGTGCCGTTCAGGCCGAAGACCTCCCGGATCTGGTTTTCCAGGTAGCGCTGATAGGAGAAGTGGAACAGCCGGGCGTCGTTGCAGAAAATGACGAAATGGGGCGGCTTGGTGCTGGCCTGGGTCATGTAGTAGATTTTCAGGCGGCGGCCCTTATCCGTAGGCGGCTGCACCCGGGCGGTGGCGTCGGCAAGGACGCTGTTCAGCGCGCCGGTGGTGATGCGGCTGGTATTCTGGGCGTGAACGTCCTGAATGACCTGGAAGAGCCTGTCCACCCGCTGCCCGGTGAGGGCGGAGAGGAACAGCACCGGGGCGTAGAGCATGTAGCTTAAGCCCTGACGAACCTTTGTCTCCATGTCCCGCATGGTGTTGGTTTCCTTGTTCTCCACCGCGTCCCACTTGTTGACCACGATGACGGCGGCTTTGCCCGCCTCGTGGACAAGACCGGCAATTTTGGTGTCCTGCTCGGTGACGCCGTCGTTGGCATCAATGAGGATCAGACATACGTCCGCCCGGTCGATGGCGCTGATGGAGCGCATATTGGAGTATTTTTCGATGGCGTCGTCCACCTTGCTCTTCCGGCGCATACCGGCGGTGTCGATGAAGCAGTATTTGCCGGTCTCGTTTTCAAAATAGGAGTCGATGGCGTCCCGGGTGGTGCCGGCCACGTCGGAGACGATGACCCGCTCCTCGCCCAGAATCCGGTTTAACAGGCTGGACTTGCCCACGTTGGGCTTGCCCACGATGGCGACTTTGATGACGTCGCTGTCCTCCTCCTCGCCGGAATCCTCCGGAATGTTTTCCAGAACCCAGTCCAGCAGATCGCCGGTGCCGTGGCCGTGGATGGCGGAGGTCTCGAACAGGTCGCCGATGCCGAGACTGTAAAATTCGTACACATCGGGGTTCACGGGGCCGACGGAGTCGCACTTGTTCACGGCGAGGGCAATGGGCTTGCCGGACTTTCGCAGCATGGTGGCCACGTCCTGATCGGCGGCGGTGACGCCGGAATGCACGTCCACCACCATGATAATGGCGTCGGCCAGCTCAATGCCGATCTCCGCCTGACGGCGCATGAATTTCAGCATTTCGCTGTCCGTACCCGGCTCGATGCCGCCGGTGTCCACCAGGGAGAAGGTGCGCCCGCACCACTCGCAGCTGCCGTAAATCCTGTCCCGGGTGACGCCGGGGGTGTCCTCTACGATGGAGGTGCGCTGCCCTGTGAGT
The DNA here is from genome assembly GCA_934569215.1 of uncultured Oscillospiraceae bacterium. Lineage (GTDB taxonomy): Bacteria > Bacillota > Clostridia > Oscillospirales > Oscillospiraceae > Faecousia. The sequence goes on along the minus strand of CAKTKF010000365.1, from coordinate 447 downwards.
TTATTGAAAAGCATGGATTTGCCCACATTGGGTCGCCCGACGATGGCGACCAGAGGTTTTGCCATGGTAACACTTCCTTTCCATATGACGGATGATCCTGTTTATTATGACACATCTTCCCGGCAAAAGCAATGCAAAAAAGTGGATTCATACAAATTTAACAGAGTGCTTTTGGTGAATATTGCTTTTGAAGGTCGCGTCGACACGCAAAAAACGCGGAAAAAGAGGAAGGCGCGACGCACCTTCCTCTGCTTTCCGCTTGTTGGCTTACTCAGCCTCGACAGCCACGACCTGACGGCCATTGTAGGTACCGCAAGCCTTGCAGGCTCTGTGGGGCATGACGGGCTCGCCGCACTTGGGGCAAACCGCTACGCTGGGAGCGGACAGCTTCCAGTTGGAGCCACGGCGCTTATCGCGGCGGGCCTTGGACACTTTACACTTAGGAAC
>CAKTKF010000364.1 GCA_934569215.1 uncultured Oscillospiraceae bacterium | reverse complement strand
GTAGCTTCATTATCGCCTGTCAGCATCACTACGTCAAGTCCCATTTTTGTCATCGCCTGCACGGCGGCCTGAGAATCCGCTTTCAGTACGTCGGCGGCGGCAACGGTGCCGAGGTAAGCGCCCTTTTCATTGGCAAAATGCAGGGGCGTCTTTCCCTCACCGGCAAGCGCCGGCATGGCCGGAACCCTGACGCCCAGCTCTTCCATCAGCCGTCCGTTTCCGCCGTAGCACCGGACGCCGTCCACGATGCCGGAAACACCCCGGCCGGGAAGGGTCTCAAAATCCTCCGCTGTCGGATAGGGGGTATCCCCCACCTTGTTCAGGATGGCCTTGGCAAATGGATGCTCGGATTTGCTTTCCAGGGCGGCGGCAATCCGCATCAGCGCTTCCCCGCTGACCGCGCCGGGGAGGACGTCCGTCACCTCCGGCTTGCCGGTGGTGAGGGTGCCGGTCTTGTCCAGCACCACGGTGTCCACCCGGTGCAGGTTTTCCAGCGCCTCGGCGTTCTTGAACAGCACGCCCATCTTGGCGCCACGTCCGGTGCCGACCATGATGGCCACCGGCGTGGCCAGCCCCAGCGCGCAGGGGCAGGAGATCACCAGCACGGAAATGGCACGGTTCAGGGAAAATTCCAAATCGTATCCCGCGATCATCCAGACGATGAACGTCACCGCCGCGATGCTCATAACCACCGGGACGAACACGCCCGCGATCTTATCCGCCAGCCGGGCAATGGGCGCTTTGGAGCCGCCCGCGTCCTCCACCATACGGATGACCTGCGCCAGAGTGGTATCCTCGCCCACCTTGTCCGCACGAAATTCCAGATAGCCTTCGGTGTTGACCGTCGCGGCGGCGACCTTGTCCCCCGCGCCCTTTTCCACAGGGACGCTTTCGCCGGTGAGGGCGCTCTGGTCAACGGACGCCCGGCCTTCCAGCACGGTGCCGTCCACGGGAATGCTGCTGCCGGAGCGAACGATGACCATGTCTCCCACCGCGACCTGCTCCACAGGAATCTCCACGATCTCCCCGTTTCTCCGCACGGAGGCGGTCTTGGGGCTTAAATCCATCAGCGAACGGATGGCATCGCCTGTCTTGCCCTTGGCGCGGGTCTCCAGAAATTTGCCCAGGGTGATCAGCGTCAGAATCATGGCCGCGGATTCAAAATACAGGTTCTCGCTGTAGGACTGCACCAGCTCCCAATCCGCGTGTCCCATACCGTAAGCCATCCGGAACAGCGCCGCCACGCCATAGCCCAGCGCGGCCATCGAGCCAACGGCGATCAGAGAATCCATATTGGGCGCACGGTGCCACAGGGCTTTCAGGCCTCTGCTGTAATACACCCGGTTCAGGTACACTACGGGCAGGGTCAGAATAAATTGCAGCAGCGCCGCAACCAGGGCATTCTTCACGCCGTGATACCAGTGGGGCGCGGGCAGGCCGATCATGTGTCCCATGGTGAAATACATGAGGACGACCAGGCAGACCGCGCTGCCGATGATCCGCTTTTTCATTTCCTTCAGGGCAGCTTCCGCTGGGGCTGCCTCTGCCTTGTCCGTTTTCTTTTCGCCGGGCAGGGCGGCATTATAGCCTGCGTCCTGCACCGCCTTGACGATGGCAGGCACAACGTCCTTGCTTTCCGCCTCCACCTGCATGGTTCCCGCAAGAAGGTTCACTTCCGCTTTTTCCACGCCGGGAACGGCGTTCGTCACCTTCTCCACCCGGGCGGAACAGGCCGCGCAGGTCATGCCGGTGACATTGAACTTGAGTTTCATGATTCTCCCTCCGTTTCAGGGGAATCCGCAAATGAACCCCGTATTCCGGATAAATTCATTGACTAT
>CAKTKF010000363.1 GCA_934569215.1 uncultured Oscillospiraceae bacterium | reverse complement strand
GTAGCTTCATTATCGCCTGTCAGCATCACTACGTCAAGTCCCATTTTTGTCATCGCCTGCACGGCGGCCTGAGAATCGGCTTTCAGTACGTCGGCGGCGGCAACAGTTCCGAGGTAAACACCCTTTTCATCGGCAAAATGCAGGGGCGTCTTTCCCTCACCGGCAAGCTCCGGCATGGCCGGAACCCTGACGCCCAGCTCTTCCATCAGCCGCCCGTTGCCGCCGTAGCACCGGACGCCGTCCACAATACCGGAAACGCCACGGCCGGGAAGGGTCTTAAAATCCTTCGCTGCCGGATAGGGGGTATCCCCCATCTTGTTCAGAATGGCCTTGGCAAAGGGATGCTCGGATTTGCTTTCCAGCGCAGCGGCGATCCGCATCAGCGCTTCCCCGCTGACCGCGCCGGGAAGAACATCCGTCACCTCCGGCTTACCGGTGGTGAGGGTGCCGGTTTTATCCAATACAACCGTGTCCACCCGGTGCAGGTTTTCCAGCGCCTCGGCGTTCTTGAACAGAACGCCCATCTTGGCGCCCCGGCCGGTGCCGACCATGATGGCCACGGGTGTCGCCAGTCCCAGCGCGCAGGGGCAGGAGATCACCAGCACGGAAATGGCGCGGTTCAGCGAGAATTCCAGTCCGTATCCCGCGATCATCCAGGCGATGAACGTCACTGCCGCAATGCTCATGACCACCGGGACGAAAACGCCTGCGATCTTATCCGCCAGACGGGCGATGGGCGCTTTGGAGCCGCCCGCGTCCTCCACCATGCGGATGACCTGCGCCAAGGTGGTATCCTCGCCCACCTTGTCCGCCCGGAATTCCAGATACCCTTCCGTATTGACCGTCGCAGCGGCGACCTTGTCCCCTACGCCCTTTTCCACTGGGACACTTTCGCCGGTGAGAGCGCTCTGGTCAACGGACGCACGGCCTTCCAGCACGGTGCCGTCCACTGGGATGCTGCTGCCGGAGCGGACGATGACCACATCTCCCACCGTCACCTGCTCCACTGGAATTTCCACGATCTCCCCGTTTCTCCGCACGGAGGCGGTCTTGGGGCTTAAGTCCATCAGCGACCGGATGGCGTCGCCGGTCTTGCCCTTGGCGCGGGTCTCCAGGAATTTGCCCAAGGTGATCAGCGTCAGGATCATGGCCGCAGATTCAAAATACAGGTTCTCGCTGTAGGACTGCACCAAGTCCCAGTCCTCATGTCCCATACCGTAAGCCATGCGGAACAGCGCCGCCACGCCATAGCCCAAAGCGGCCAGAGAACCAACAGCGATCAGGGAATCCATGTTGGGCGCACGGTGCCACAGGGCTTTCAGACCTCTGCTGTAGTACACCCGGTTCAGGTACACCACGGGAAGGGTCAGGAAGAATTGCAGCAGCGCCGCAACCATAGCGTTTTTCACGCCGTGATACCAGTGGGGCGCGGGCAGACCGACCATATGTCCCATGGTGAAATACATGAGGACGACCAAGCAGATCGCACTGCCGATGATCCGCTTCTTCATTTCCCTCAAAGCGGCTTCCGCCGGGGCGGCCTCCGCCTTTTCCGCCTTCTTTTCTCCGGGCAGGGCGGCGTTATAGCCCGCGTCCTGCACCGCCTTGACGATGGCAGGCACAACGTCCTTGCTCGCCGCCTCCACCTGCATGGTTCCCGCAAGAAGATTCACTTCCGCTTTTTCCACGCCGGGAACAGCGTTCGTCACCTTTTCCACCCGGGCGGAACAGGCCGCGCAGGTCATGCCGGTGACACTAAATTTGAGTTTCATGATTCTCCCTCCGTTTCAGGGGAATCCGCAAATGAACCCCGTATTCCGGATAAATTCATTGACTAT
>CAKTKF010000362.1 GCA_934569215.1 uncultured Oscillospiraceae bacterium | reverse complement strand
CGTGTGATCTGTCCGGGGCTGATATTATACCGCTTGATAAGCGTATATTGTGTAATGCCCTTCTCTTTCATTACATTCCATAGATTGTCGTAAGAAATCACGGGACACAGCCCCCTTTCTTACTTGACATGATAACCGAATATGGTGTATAATCATATTAACCAATATCGGTTATCATCATACTGCAAGAAAGAAGGAGTGTTCATGAAAAAGACAATCTCTCTACTCCTGGCATTTGTAATGTGCCTGTCGCTTTGCGCCTGCGGTACAGGAAGCGGACTTTCATCCACCGCAACATCCGATACCGGGTCAGGCAAGGCAACCACTGAGCCAGTGGTTTTGACGGAAACAGAACAGATAGAAAAAATTCTAACAGAGCGAATTGAAGAATACCACAACGCCGTAATTGATGGGATAACGATCAATGATGACCTCGGCACAGAAGATGAAAATGACTATATTGCGCTCGTTTATCTAACTTGGAATACAAAGAACAGCGGCAAGCTGTCCAAAAAAATGCTGAAAATGTATTCCGACGACCTTGCTGCTACATTAGCCAATGAAAATGATACTGTGCAGGAAATTGCTATATTCTGGACTGTACCATACCTGAATGACACGGCAAAATGCAGTTATGAAAGGGTGCCTGACGGTTTTGTGGTGATGGATGAAATGTGGGGAAAAGCGTTTTCCTAAGCCGGTCACAAGTCTTTCTCTATTTATAAACGTTCAAGTCTCGTCCAAATATCAAATAACCGCAGGTTCAAGCCATCGCCTGAACCTGCGGTCATTTCCGTTCTTCCTCAATCCTCGTCCCAGTTGTGCCAGACGTTTTGGACGTCGTCATCGTCGTCCATGATGTCCAGCAGCTTCTCCATCAGGGAGATCTGCTCCGGGTCGGTGAGCTTCTGGTAGTTCTGGGGTACCATTTCGATCTGGGCGGATACGAAGCTGTAGCCCTTCTGCGTCATGGCGTCGGCCACGGCGTTGAAATCGTCGGGGTCTGTGTACACGGTGAACACGTCGTCCTCGGCCTCGAAATCATCCGCGCCGCAGTCCATGGCGTCCATCATGACCTGGTCTTCCTCGTAGTCGCCGTCCTCGTTGTCGATCACCAGCACGCCCTTCTTGTCGAAGGACCAGCTGACGCAGCCCGTCGCACCCAGATTGCCGCCGAACTTGTCGAAGTGGTGGCGCATGGAACCGGCGGTGCGGTTGCGGTTGTCGGTCATGGTCTCCACGATCACCGCCACGCCGCCGGGGCCGTAGCCCTCGTAGGTGATGGTCTCGTAGTTGTCGCCGCCCGCGCCTGCCGCCTTTTCCAGGCAGCGCTTGATGTTGTCGTTGGGCATGTTGGCGGCCTTGGCCTTGGTAATGACGGTGGCCAGACGGGAGTTATAGGCGGGGTCTGCACTGCCGCCCTCCTTCACCGCGACGATCAGCTCTTTGGCGATCTTGGTGAAGGCTGCCGCGCGCTTGGCGTCCTGCGCGCCCTTGGTTTTCTGGATGTTATGCCATTTGGAATGTCCGGACATAGATATATCTTCCCTTCAGCGAGTATATTCAAAAATCCTATCTATTTTATCAGAATCCGTGACAAAAATCAACACTTTCTTACCGGAATTTCATGCAGTCCCGGTGGGTTTCGGAGATTTTCACCTGAACCTCCGGGAACGCGGCGGCGATTTTTTCCGCCAGCACGGCCACAACGGGGTTCTCCGTGGCAAAATGCCCCGCGTCGATCAGATTCATCCCCAGCGCCTGGGCGTCCCAGAACTCATTGTACTTGATGTCCGCGGTGACGAAGGTGTCGCACCCGGCCTCGAAGGCGCTCATCAGCTCGTCGGAACAGCT
>CAKTKF010000361.1 GCA_934569215.1 uncultured Oscillospiraceae bacterium | reverse complement strand
TCCAGCAAATCCTCGTCCGGCGCCGATGCCCGGATGGATTCGTAATAGTGGAGGGAGGTTCCCTCCTCCACGAACGCCTTTTCCGGGGCGATGACCTCACCGACGCGAAGCTTATCGTCAAAAGCGCCGCACATTCCCACCGCGATAATGTTTTGAACCCCCAGCGCGGCAAGCGTCTCCACGGTATCCGCCGCCTGGGGCGCGCCGCGCCCGCCATCCAGAAAACACAGCTTCCATTCAGGGATCTCCCATATGGGGCAGCGATTCAGAAAGCGCGGGAACAGCTCCGGCAGCTCCACCGCATCGTAACGTGCCGCGAGATAATCCGTCCCCTTACTCATGAAAAACACGATTGCCGTTTCCGGCAGGTTCATGCGGCATTCATGACCCCCACAATGCACCTGCTCGGCGGCGGTAATCACCGCTTTTGAGCGATCGTCCGGTAAACACCACATGCTTTTTCCTCCGCAATCGTTAGAATTTCTTCTACCCTATCATAGAACCGCAGATTGCGCAAGGGGTTTATTCCCCAATATGTACCATCGCCCCGGGCTGAAGCCCGGGGCGTTTGTTTTTATGCCTTTGCGATCATTTCGTTTTCCATCTGCCAGGCACGGTAGAGAATCTCCGCAGCTGCTTCCCGGGTCAGGAGGACGTCGGCTTCCAGATTGAAGCCGTTTTGGGCGGCGGCTGTCAGAGCGTCCTGCGCCCAGGCGGAGATTTCCGATTCCTCTGCCGAGGTTTCCGCCGCCTCCTCCGGGGCGTCCGCCGTCAGCGCCAGAGCGTTTTTCAGCATGACGCTCGCTTCCGCGCCGGTAATCGCTTCCTCCGCGCCGAAGGTCTGCTGATCGGGCAGCCCCGCCGTCAGGCCGGAACGCACCGCGGCGGCGAGATAGGGCTGGAGCCACTGAGGGATTTCGTCTGTGAACCCCGCGCCGGTCAGCGCCTCGTCCACGGGGATGTTCAGCGTCCTGACCAGCATGGTGACGAACTCGCCCCGGCTCACCGGTTTGTCCGGGCTGAAGCAGGGATTTCCCGCCACGTTTTCCCCGGAGAAAATCCCGGTGTTCTTCATCCACTCCGCGGAAAACCGGCAGTCCCTGCCCACCGTGTCGGTGTACTGGGTCGCGTCGGCGGGCTTGAGGATGGTGATGGTGACGGTGGCCTCCCGGGAGGTCTTCCCGGAGGCGTCGGACGCGGTAAACGTGAAGGAATCGATGCCAACCTTGTTCTTTTTGGGCGTGTAGGTGAAGCTTCCGTCCGGCCGGAGGGTCACGGTGCCTCGCCTGGGCTGGCGGACAACGGTGCAGATCATGTCCTCCCCCTCCGGGTCGGCGACCTTCAATTTGCCGTCAGCGGCGAGATTCTTGTAGGTTTCCAGGGCGGAGTCCTCCGCCACGGGGGGCTTGTTTTCCTTGCCCCGGATGCCGATGGTCATGGCGGCGGACGCCTCCACACCGTCCGGGTAGATGGGCAGATACCCCACCTCGGCGGTTTCGTCCTGCTCGGTCAGCCGGGGAGAAAAGGTCATCTGCGCCGCCTGCTTGGCGGTGAGAACGTCCCCGGGGACGAGAACGCGGCTGCCCAGCATCACACTGCCCACTTTTTTACCGGGCAGGCTGGTGATGCAGATACCCGCAATGGGGGTCTCCCCGGAAAAATCCTCCGCCGAGAAGCAGTAGACGCCGTCGCAGTCCACCTCAGCAGCGGCCGCAGCGCAGGATAGCCCCGCAACGCAGCACACCGCCAGCAGCAGAGCCAATAGTCGATTTCGGAACATGGCAATACCTCCAAAAAATGATTTCCGGTGGTATTGTTTGCCAATGTTGGAAAAATTATTCCCACAAATTTTTT
>CAKTKF010000360.1 GCA_934569215.1 uncultured Oscillospiraceae bacterium | reverse complement strand
TTCCGCCATCCCGGGGATTATGCCAGGCTTCTGGCGCATCTGGGGAAGAAAAGCGACGAAATCTGGGAGGAATCGGAGCGGCGCACCTTCAACGCCTATTTCCACTATTTCCGGGACGCGTTCAGCGCCCTGCAGGTGCCGCCGGAGGAAGTTCTCCCCGAGGAAGCGCTGCTGCTGTGGCTGGATCTGTACCCGTTTCAGGACTTAGGGCAGCTGTCCACGGCGGAGCTGAAAAAAAGCGTCGCCGCCCTGCGGGAGGACATGGTCGCCAACACCAAAAAGCAGGAGGCCGTCAAGGTGCAGACCAAGGCGGAGGACACCTCCAAGGCATCCCTCTTAGAGCGGTTCATTTCCGCAAGCCCCGACCATCTGAACGTGGCCTTCGTCCATCAGATGAACCCCGGGAGCAGCACCTGGGTGCTGGGTCACGAGGAGGGCAAGGAGCATCTGAAAAAGGTGTTCGGCGACCGGGTCACCCTGCGCAGCTACTTTGACGCCGCGAGTCCGGAGCTGGCCGAGCCGATCATCGAGCAGGCGGTGGCCGACGGCGCGCAGGTGGTGTTCATCACCGCGCCCCCCTTGAGCCGTGCCACGCTGAAGGCCGCGGTGGAGCATCCCAAGGTGCGCTTCCTCAACTGCTCCGTCGATCAGGCCTATTCCAGCATCCGCACCTATTACGGACGGATTTACGAGGCGAAGTTCATCACCGGCGCCATCGCCGGCGCCATGGCGCAGAACAACCGCATCGGCTACATCGCCTCCTACCCGATTTTCGGCGTCCCCGCCTCCATCAACGCCTTTGCCCTGGGGGCGCAGATGACCAACCCCCGGGCGCAGATCGAGCTGCGGTGGTCGTGCGTCAAGGGAACGCCCCAGGCCGATCTGCTGGCGGACGGCATCCGTGTGGTATCCAACCGGGACGCGCCAACCCAGGCGAAAATGTATCTGGACTTCTGCAATTACGGCACCTACCTGATGAACGACCGGGGCGACCTGATTCCTCTGGGAACGCCCATCTGGGTCTGGGGCAAGTTCTATGAATTCGTCATCCGCAGTATTTTCGCCGGAGGCTGGAAGCGGGACAAGGGAGAATCCACCGCCCTGAACTACTGGCTGGGCATGGACAGCGGCGTCATCGGCGTCCGGCTGTCCGAAAAGCTCCCGGAGGGCGTGCATCAGTTTGCGGAGATTCTGAAAAAGGGCTTGGAGGACGGCGTTCTCGACCCCTTCCGGCGGCGCATCACCGCCCAGGACGGTACGGTGAAATCCGACGGTACCCGGGGGTTCGCCCCGGAGGAGCTGCTGCACATGGACTGGCTGTGCGACAACATTGTGGGCAGCATCCCCACCTTTGATCAGATTCTGCCGATCTCCCAGCAGATGGTGCGGGAGCTGGGCATTTACCGAGATAAAATTCCCGCAGAGAAGGAGGGGAAGCCCCGTGAAGATTTTGACCGTATCCGATGAGGAATGCGCCGCACTCTGGGATCATTATGTCCCCGGGCGGCTGAAGGAGTATGACCTGATTCTCTCCTGCGGCGACCTGAACGCGCGGTATCTGAGCTTTCTCGTCACCATGGCGCGGTGCCCTCTGCTGTACGTCCACGGGAATCACGATACCAACTACCGCCAGGTTCCCCCGGAGGGCTGCGACTGCATCGACGACCACATCGTGACCTACAACGGGGTGCGCATCCTGGGTCTTGGTGGGTGCCGCAGGTACCATCCCGGCCCCCACCAGTACACCGACGACCAGATGCGCCGCCGCATCCAGAAGCTCAAGTGGAAGCTCAAGCGCATGGGGGGCGTGGACATCGTGGTGACCCACGCGCCGCCCTACGGCCTGGGCGACGGGGAC
>CAKTKF010000359.1 GCA_934569215.1 uncultured Oscillospiraceae bacterium | reverse complement strand
ACCCAGAACACCATCAACATTCTGCAAGATCATGGCATCTGCGTTTCCGCCGGTTCCGCCTGCGCCAAGGGGCATCGCAGCCACGTGCTGGAAGCCATGGGTCTGTCCCCGGAAATCATGGACGGCTCCTTCCGGGTCTCCCTGTGCCGGGACACCACTGCCGAAGAGCTGGACACCCTTGTTTCGGTTATCCGCAAGGAGATCATCCCCCGGGCAAGATGACGGCTTCCAATATTCCAAATCCCCTTTATTTCCGCCTTCGGGGATTGGCGGTTTTGTGGAAAATGCAGCCCCGCGACGAAAAAGTTGCAGATACCCCTTGTTTTTTCCGCCCGGTTCTGTTACAATTCGAGCATACTAATCTTTCATGGAGGGACATTTGTTCATGAGTTATGTTGACGAGACCCTTGCCCGGGTCAAAAAGCAAAATCCCGACCAGCCCGAATTCAATCAGGCGGTCTATGAGGTTCTGGAATCTCTGCGTCCCGTGATCGAGAAAAACGAGGACGCTTACCGCCGGGACGCTCTGCTGGAGCGCCTGACCACCCCCGAGCGTGCCATCCTGTTCCGTGTTCCCTGGGTGGACGACAAGGGTCAGGTTCAGGTGAACAACGGCTACCGCGTCCAGTTCAACAGCGCCATCGGCCCCTACAAGGGCGGTCTGCGCTTCCATCCCAGTGTCAATCTGAGTGTTATCAAGTTCCTGGGCTTTGAGCAGGTGTTCAAGAACAGCCTCACCGGCCTGCCCATCGGCGGCGGCAAGGGCGGCTCCGACTTCGACCCCAAGGGCAAGTCCGACCGGGAGGTCATGGCCTTCTGCCAGAGCTTCATGACGGAGCTGTATAAGTACATCGGCGCGGATACCGACGTTCCCGCCGGTGACATCGGCGTGGGCGGCCGGGAGATCGGCTACCTGTTCGGCCAGTACAAGCGCATCCGCAATCTGTACGAGGGCGTGCTCACCGGCAAGGGTCTTTCCTACGGCGGCAGCCTTGCCCGTACCCAGGCCACCGGCTACGGTCTGCTGTACCTGACGGACGAAATGCTCCGCTGCAACGGCAAGTCCCTGGAGGGCAAGACCGTTGTGGTCTCCGGCGCGGGCAACGTGGCGACCTACGCCATCGAAAAAGCCTGGCAGTTGGGCGCGAAGCCCGTCACCTGTTCCGATTCCACCGGCTGGATCTACGATCCCGACGGCATCGATGTGGCCACCCTCATCGACGTCAAGCAGGTGCGCCGCGCCCGCCTGACCGAGTACGCCAAGGCACGTCCCAACTCCGTCTACCACGAGGGCAAGGGCGTATGGACGGTGAAGTGCGACGTGGCTCTGCCCTGCGCCACCCAGAACGAGCTTCTGCTGGACGATGCCAAGGCGCTGGTGGCGAACGGCTGCTTTGCCGTGGCCGAGGGCGCGAACATGCCCACCTCTCTGGACGCCACCGCTTACCTGCAGGAGCACGGCATTCTGTTCTGCCCCGGCAAGGCCTCCAACGCAGGCGGCGTCGCCACCTCCGCGCTGGAAATGACCCAGAACTCCGAGCGCCTGAGCTGGACGTTCGAGGAAGTGGACGCCAAGCTGAAAACCATCATGGTGAACATCTTCCACAATCTGGATGCCGCCGCCAAGGAATACGGCATGGAAGGCAACTACGTTGCCGGCGCCAACATTGCGGGCTTCCTGAAGGTCGCCGACGCCATGAGCGCCCAGGGTATCGTGTAAGAATTCAATATCTCTACAGCCCCAACCTGACGGTTGGGGCTGTCAATTTTTGTCGTGTTGGATCCATACTGAACTCCAATTAAAATCTTTAGAAAAGATTTTAATTGCCCGAAGGGCAAGGAGTTCATATGAGACTTGTT
>CAKTKF010000358.1 GCA_934569215.1 uncultured Oscillospiraceae bacterium | reverse complement strand
AACGGACAGCGTTCCCCTTATGTGGACGACCGGCTCAGCGGCATGATGCTGGGCCTGACCATCCGGACGACACCCGCCCAGCAGTACCGGGCCTTGATGGAGGCAACCGCATACGGTTCCCGCCTGATCCTGGACACCTTCGAAGCGGGGGGCGTGCCGGTGCGGCAGATCGTGGCCTGCGGCGGCATCCCCCATAAAAACCCGCTGATGATGCAGATCTATGCGGATGTACTGGGACGGCCTATCCAGACGGTGCGGGAAACGGAAACGACGGCACTGGGAGCGGCGGTGATGGCCGCCGCGGCAGCGGGAATTTATGAAACGCCGGAAGAAGCTGTGCGGCACATGACAGGCGGCAGAGGAACAGTGTATACGCCTGACCCGCAGCGGGCTGCTGCCTACAAGGAGCTCTACCGGGAATACCGGCGGTTGGCGGCGTATTTCGCAGAGGAAAATCCGGTGATGTACCGTCTGCAGGCCCTGTCTGCACCGACGGATATGAGCCGCAGCGATGAACAAGAAAAATAAAGAAACCCCGGAGAATTGCCGATGGGCAATTCTCCGGGGTCCTTTTGAGCGTGAGTTTGTGGACCGACAACAGCGGCCACTCAGACCCGGTGAGACCATCACGGTCCCGCTTCCCAAGAGCGGTAGTCTACGTCAGAACCAGCGTGAGAGGACCTGAGCCACACCGTCTTCCTGGTTGGAGGGGGCGACCAGGTCAGCCACCGCCAGCACCTCCGGTTCCGCGTTTGCCATGGCGACGCCAATGCCTGCGCTGCGGATCATAGTCATGTCATTGGTGCCGTCTCCGAAGGCGACCGCGCAGGCGGGGGCCAGCCCCAGCGCCCGGCACAGTGCCAGCAGAGCGTCGCCCTTGGTGGCGCCGGGGGCGTTGATCTCCAGATTGCCGGGCAGGGAGGAGCTTAGGATCAACTGGGGATAGGCTTCACCCAGCTGGCGGAGCGCCTCTGTGCGGGCCTCCGGCGTGTGGAAGAAGGCTTGCAGCTTCTGCACGCTTTCGCCGCCGGCACGGACGGCCTCCCGGAAATGATCCAGCGGCGTGCGGCAGTCCTGGGTCATTTTCAGAGCGTGGGGATCGTCGATGTAGCGTTCCAGATGGTCATAATATTTGCGGTCCATCAGGCCGGTGTCATTCTGGTAGCAGTCGATGCAGGCATCCAGCGGCTCGAACATCTGGAAGAGCCCCTGGGCCACATCCATGGGGACCTCGGCCCGGTAGAGCACGGTGTCCGTTTGCAGGTCGTAGACCTTGGCGCCGTTGACCAGAATGAAGTAACGCAGAAAGGGCAGATCACGCAGCTCCTGAGAGAGACTTTTATAAGACCTGCCAGTGGAGAGGACCACCTGGGCGCCCTGCCCGGCGGCACGCTCCAATGCGGCCCGGTTGGCGGGGGAAAGCGTTTTATCGTCCCGGAGGAGAGTGCCGTCCAGATCGGTCAAAATCAGCTTGGGCTTTTGTGTCGTCAGTTCCATGTCGATATCTCCTGTTTACCTGCCCCGGAAAAGCCGGGAAGTTGTCGTATATGTCTATCTCATTGTAACAGAAATGCGGCAATTGTCGAGAGGAAAATGTGGTTTTCCAGATTGAAAAACAGAGGCGGGGGACTGTCCCGCCCCATCCGGACAGAAAGGCGCGGCCAACTGTGATGCCTTGCTGTATCTGCAAATAAAAGAAAATTGTAGCATTTCCTCGTAAATTGCAAATATATAGGTAATGCACACTGAATAAAAGAAAAAGCCTTATATTTCAATCCATAGAGGCCAATCTGTGGTATAATAGGAGCAAGAGAACTGGCAAAAATCCAGCAAAAACCTTGCACCTGGAGGGCAACTATGT
>CAKTKF010000357.1 GCA_934569215.1 uncultured Oscillospiraceae bacterium | reverse complement strand
TCCGGCATTTCCAAGTCCATGCCCGCCTTCACGGCCTTCGCCAGATCCGCGCAGGCGCCCCAGTCGGAAATGACCACCCCGTCAAAGCCCCATTCCTCCCGGAGAATTTCCGTGAGCAGGTGACGGTTTTCACAGGCATAGTATCCGTTCAGGCGGTTGTAGGACGCCATGACCGTGGCAGGACGTGCCGTTTTCACCACGTATTCAAAGGCGCTGAGATAGATTTCCCGCAGGGCGCGCTCGTCAATCTCGCTGTTGGACGTCTGCCGGTTTGTTTCCTGGTTGTTGGCCGCGAAATGCTTGAGGGAAACCGCCACGTTCTCCCCCTGGGCGGCGCTGACATAGGCCGCGCCCAGCCGTCCGGCCAGGAAGGGGTCTTCGCTGAAATACTCAAAATTTCTGCCGCACAGCGGGGAGCGCTTCATGTTGATGCCCGGTCCTAAGAGCACGGCAACGTCCGCGTTCCAGGCTTCCTTCGCAACCGCCCTTCCCAGACGCTCCGCCGCGGTCACGTCCCAGGAACAGGCCAGGGCACTGGCCGTGGGGTAGCAGGTGGACACCAGACTGACATTGTTCTGGCGCTCCTTTTCCTCCTGCTTGCGAAGGCCATGAGGGCCGTCGGACAGATGAACGGAGGGCAGCCCCTCCGCTTCCCGGGTGTGCCACATGCCGCTTCCCGTCAGCAGTTTGATCTTCTCGCCAATATTGCTATATTCCATGGAAGTCCCTCCTTACTTCTCTCCTACAGCTGTTTTATAGTAGTTTCCGAAGTCTGCCAGTGCGTCGATGATCGGCAGCATCTGCCTGCCTAACTCCGTCAGCCCGTATTCCACCCGCGGGGGCATCTGCCGGTAATCGTGGCGATAGGCAAGCCCGTCGTCGATCATCTGCCGCAGACTGTCGGTCAGCACCTTCTGGGAAATGCCATCCAGATCCCGCTGCAATTCGTTGAACCGCCACGGGCGGCTTTTCAGGTTCCGCAGGATCAGCAGCTTCCATTTTCCGCCGATCAAAGCCACCGCCGTCGCCACGGGACAGGCGGGCAGCTCCTCTTTTGTTTTCATATTTCCTCACCTCCGGGTCTGTCGCGACACATTTTCTTTTTGGTGTACAGTTATAAAAAAGTGCGTACTTGTATTTTACAGTACCCGCCGGTAAAATACAAGTACGCAATACGAAATTGCAATATTTCCTTGGAGGCATACACCATGAAGAACTACACAAAGACAAACGTTGGAACCGCGGCCAGAACCGAGCTGCACGACGCCCTCTCCCTGACCGGCGCGGAGGTCAGCATCAATCAACTCCCCGCGGGCGCGGGCGTCCCCTTCGTCCATTCCCATAAACACAACGAGGAAATCTACGGTGTAATTTCCGGAAGCGGAAAGGCCGTCATTGACGGCGAGACAGTCGCCCTCACCGCCGGTGACTGGCTGAGAGTCGCCCCCGCCGCAAAGCGCCAGTTCTCCGCGGACGCAGAGTCCGGCATTACTTTTGTCTGCATTCAGGTGAAGGAAAATTCGCTGGACGGCTTCACCGCCGACGACGCTGTTGTGTATTAAATGAATACGCCCAAAAAGCCGAGAGCGGGAATTTTTCCTGCTCTCGGCTTTTTCCAATTTTTTCATTTTCCCTCTTGACTCTCCCCCAACGTCATAGTTTATACTGTTTTCATCGGGAGGGATGGAAATGAAAACCGTCAAGGAAGTCAGCCGTATCACCGGCGTGAGTGTGCGCACGCTCCACCATTATGACGCCATCGGCCTGCTGAAGCCAACCGCGGTGACAGAAGCGGGCTATCGACTGTATGACGACGCGGCGCTGAAGCGGATGCAGTCTATCCTGTTTTTCCGGGAGCTGCAATTCCCGCTGAAGGACATCAA
>CAKTKF010000356.1 GCA_934569215.1 uncultured Oscillospiraceae bacterium | reverse complement strand
ACCCCGGAAGCTGGGGGTGGTGTCCAGCGAGTACCATTTATACCGCGCCAGCCGGTTTGCCAAGGCGTGCGGCGTGGAATTCGTGGGAATCCCCGCAAAAACATCCCGTTTGCCCCAGAAAATCAACCATTTCATGCGGGAAGTGGCTGGTGTCTGGCACTATATTCTGCTAGGAGGAAACTATGATTAACAAAGATTATGCGGACTACGCTTGGGAGCAGACCGCCGCGCTGCTGGCCATCGACTCTCCCTCCGGCTTTACCCGCCGGGCGGCCGAATGGGTGAAGACGGCCTTTGAAGCCCTGGGCTTCCCGGCGAAGATCACCACCAAGGGCGGCGTTCTGGCCGATCTTGGCGGCGAAAATATTGACGACGGCCTGTTCCTGGAAGCCCACAGTGACACTTTGGGCGCGATGGTCGCCCAGATCAAGGAAAGCGGCCGTCTCCGCCTGACGGCGGTGGGCGGTATGGAGCCGAACAACGCCGAAGCGGAAAACGTGCGCATTTACACCCGTTCCGGAAAAGTCTACGACGGCACCTGCCAGCTGTGCAACGCCTCTGTCCACGTCAACGGGGAGTACGGCTCCGCCAAGCGCAGCTATGACACCGTGGAGGTCGTGCTGGACGAGGATGTCTCCACCGCTGAGGACACCCGGAAGCTGGGCATTGAGGTGGGAGACTTTGTGTGCTTCGATCCCCGCACCCGCCGCACGGCGTCCGGTTATCTCAAGAGCCGCTTTTTGGACGACAAGCTCAGCGTGGGCATTCTGCTGGGCTTTGCCAAGTATCTTGCCGACAACCGCATCACCCTGCCCCGGAGAACCTACGTCCATGTGACGGTATATGAGGAGGTCGGCCACGGCGGCGCAGGCTCCGTTCCCGCCGGGGTGACGGAGGCCATTTCCGTGGACATGGGCTGCGTGGGCGAGGGCCTGAGCTGCACCGAGCGGCAGGTCTCCATCTGTGCCAAGGATTCCGTAGGTCCATACAGCTACGAGGTGGTGGGCAAGCTCATTGACGCCGCGAAGAAGACCGGCGCGGACTATGCCGTGGACGTCTATCCCCACTATTCCTCCGATGTGGACGTGACCCTGCGATCAGGCTTCGACATCCGTCACGGTTTGATCGGCGCAGGCGTCTACGCCAGCCACGGCTACGAGCGCAGCCACATCGACGGCGTGTACAACACCCTCAAGGTGCTTTGCGGATATCTGGACGTGTAAGCGGATAAATTTTCATGGGACAGGCCAATACGGCCTGTCCCTGCTGCTTTTTGGGAAAATGTTGTCTGCGCGCTTGACTGCGTGCAGCAAATATTGTATGATAATATCAAACATATGGGCGAAAGGAGAGAGACGCTACGGATACAAATCGCGCAAAGAAGGCTGCGGAATGGTTCTACAGCACCATTTTCCGGGACGAGGCCATTCAGCCGAGGCCCCAGGCGTCTAAGGAGCCGCTGCCTTCGCTCCTCCGGGCTGCCCGCTCCCTGGAAAACGGGATGCCCGCTTACCGGCAATCCCGGGAGTCCATTTTCATCAAACAGGGAAAGCTGCTGGCAGGTTACGAGGACGACTATGTTTACGACCGGCAGGTGCTCCGCTATTTCCCCACCTACCAGTCCCTGACCGACCCGGAGCTGCGGGGATATTTCTCATGGCGGACGAAGCTGCGCCGGGGGAATTTGCAGGAAACGTCCCTGAGCTATGCGTTTTTGTATATCTACGAGCTGCTCAATCAGATCGGCGTCGCCGACCCCATGGACGGCTACCGGAAGCTGACGGAGTTCCGGGACGCATACGGCGCGCTGGACGATGCTATTCTGCCATATCTGAACCAGTGGCTGATGGACTACGTGGTCTATTATAATCTGGACGCCGGGCTTCT
>CAKTKF010000355.1 GCA_934569215.1 uncultured Oscillospiraceae bacterium | reverse complement strand
TGATTTTTTCAGGCCAAAGGCCTCCCGGATCCCCTGGCACAGCATTTTCAGCTTGTATTGCAGGGGCGAGGCCGCAAACAGCGACGCGTTCCCTGCCGTCATGGCATACTCAAAGATTCGCGCCCGGTCTTCCTTGGGGTAGCTCATGGAATAGGTGTCCACGAAGCTGCGGGTGTCCGGCTGCAAAAATTCGCTGCCGTCCCGCTGGGCGTTGGCGAAATAATCGTAGTCGTACGCAAAGTCCACAGGATTCAGCTTTGCCCACTGGTCGAGGGCGATGCTGTTGCCTAAGATGTGGGTCTCCATCACGTGGTACAGCTCGTGGTACAGCGCTTTTTCCGAGGTATCCCCCGCCGCCAGGACAATATAGGCGTCCGTTCCGTTCATGAACTGAATGCCGTTCGCGCTGCTCACGCTGCCGGATTCGGCGCTGCCGGTGATCTCCCGCACCAGGCAGATTTTCAGAGAGGAAAAATGGGAGACTGCGGCTTCCAGCATCCCCTCCGGGAACTTGGCAAGGCGCTCGTTCAGCCAATCCAGCTCCCGCTTGAGGACAGGTACCAGATATTCCGGTTCAAAGTTGTAGTCCCAGGGCTGCACCAGATCGGCGTCCTCCCACAGCAACACTTCCATGCCGTAGGTATCGCCGACGGTTCTTGCGTAATACTCGCACCACACCAGCCCGTGATAGTCCGGCTCCTGATTGGAATAATAGGGACCGGTGTAGATTTCCGTGTCGGAAACGGCGAATTCCGGCGAGGTCGTGTCCCAGCGGTAAACGGTCGGCCGGCCGTTATTGTCGTAAAGCAGGAAATAAACCCAGCCGTCGGCGGTTTCCTCCACCGTCAATGGCAGGCCGAAGAACGGGAGGGTCGCGGAGCAGCGGCGGTGTCCGGTTTCCAGATCGTAATAGTCAAGCCGGATTTCCGTATCCGACACAACGCTTGCCGTCACCGCGTCGGCGAAGGTCTCCAGGAAGAAGTCCTCCCCGCTCAGCTCCGCCGGGGTCAGCGCCGTAGGGGATTCCTCCCCCGCCTGTCCGAACAGCAGCGCCCGGGTGCAGCCCGTGGGGAAGGAGAGAAAATAGCTGTCGCCGCAGGACTGCATCGTCAGCTCCTGCGCCCCTTCATATAATATCCGCCCGTTTTCCGTGGAGAGGAGCAGCGTGCTGGCATTGCCCTCGCTGTCCGCCGCCCGGCATTGCAGGACGGTGTCGTTCAGGTGCAGTCCCGTCACGCTCTGCTGCGCGAACCCGGCCTCCTTGATGACCCGGCGGATGCCCGTTTCCAGATTCCAGGCGCGGATACCGGCCTTTGTGCAGTAGTACAGAGTCTCCCGGTCGTGGGACAGCAGGGGCGTCCCCTCCAAGTCCTCCGGCGCTGGAATGTGGGTGATCTCCCGCAGGGAAGCGTCCAGCACCACCGTCTGCCGGTTCACCGGGTCAAAGTAGCTCAGGCCGCTTTCCGTGATCTGTAGGGATGGGTCATCCAGGGAAAGACCAAAGTCCAGCCGGACGGTGGCCGCTATGTACAGTTCCTCCCCGGAAAGCCGGGTGATAACGGTGCTGGCCTCTGTATCGGAGAACACCAGCAGGTCGCTGCCCATGGCTTTCAGCCCGGCCACGCCGGGAATGCTCAGGGGATACGCCCGCAGTGCGCCATCGTAGCGCGCTTCCAGCGGGTCGTTCGGGTCATGCAGCCCGGCGGGAGGCGCGGCGGCCACAGGGACGGCCTCTGTCTGGGTGGGGAACGTCGTCTCCTCCCCCTTCCCGGAGCAGCCCGCCAGCAGCAGGCACAGCAAAATCAGCGCAGGATACCATCGTTTCATCTATTGTCTCCTTGCAAGGGTGTAATCGTCGCCCTGCCGGTAAAAGGGGCAGTGCCGGGA
>CAKTKF010000354.1 GCA_934569215.1 uncultured Oscillospiraceae bacterium | reverse complement strand
CTGTCCGTCCGGAAGTGGCGGATGAGATCGGGGTAGTCCTTATATTTGCCGTTTTTGTATTTGCCGATGATGGTGGACACCTGCAAACGGCTCACCTTTTTCACCAGAAGCACGTCCAGAAGCCCGTCGGTGGGGTCGGCCTCCGGCACGGGGTTGAAGCCGCCGCCGTAGAACCGCCCGTTGCACACGCAGATCATGGTCTGCTGGGCGTCGACGGTCTCGCCGCAGATTTCGACCACGTAATGCTCCGCAATGCCCCGCACCACATTCACCACGGCGGAGGCGGCATAGGCGCGGAAGCCCTGGAGCAGGGGAAGTCGCTTGTACCGGGCAACGTCGGTGCCGATCCGGGCATCCAGACCCACGGAGCAGATGTTCAGGGCGTAGTCGTCGTTGCAGCGGATCACGTCGAAGGTGACTTCCCTGGCGTCCAGCAGCCGCTCCAGATCGGAAAAGGCGGCGGGTTCACTGAAGAGCCGGACGAAATCGTTCCCGCTGCCCCCGGAATAGGCGGTGATGGCCAGATTGGAAAATCCCGCCGCGCCGGACGCAACCTCGTTCAACGTGCCGTCGCCGCCGCAGGCGTAGACGCGGTATTCTTCCCCGGATTCTCCCGCTTCCCGGGTGATGCGGCGGCATTCTCCCGGGGCTCGGGATACTTCAACGCGGTAGTCAAGCCCCCGGGCATTGCAGCTTTCCACAATGGCGGCGGTGTACTGCTTCGTGTGATCCCAGCTGCCTGCCGCCGGGTTGATGATGAACAGGTGTTTCATTTTTTGTCATCCCTTTTCTGGTATTTCCGGGAATTATCGGTGTACATATAGTAGTCGCATTTGATCATGCCGTTGTAGAGCTTGCGCTTTTTGTCGGCGCGGCGGCCGAAGTAATGCTCAAACTCCGGCTCGGAGGTGATGATGAATTTCTTCCAGCCGTCGGCGTATTTCAGGTGCCGCCCCAGCGCGACGTAGAGCCGCTGGGCGCTCTGCTGTTCCAGCATCCGCTGGCCGTAGGGCGGGTTGCCGATGAGAATGCCGGACTGGGCGGGCAGATCCATTTTGGTAGCGTCGCCGTCGGCGAAGCGGAGGATGTCGCCCACCCCCGCCTTCCGGGCGTTGGCCATGGCGAGGGAGACGCACTTGGGGTCGTTGTCCGAGCCGAGAATCTGGTATTTCCCGTGGAATTCCTTCGCCTTCGCTTCTTCCCGAACCGCGTCCCAGATGCTGCCGTCATTCCAGGCAAAGGCCTCCGCAGCGAACCGGCGGCGGCCGCCGGGGGCGGCGTTCCGGGCGATCAGCGCCGCTTCAATGGGAATGGTGCCGGAGCCGCAGAAGGGGTCCCACAGAAATTCCCGTCCCCGGTAGCGGGTCAGCTGAACCATGGCGGCGGCCAGGGTCTCCCGCAGGGGCGCGTCGTTGCCCACGGCGCGGTAGCCCCGCTTGTGAAGGCCTTGGCCGGAGGTGTCCAGATACAGCTGCACCCGGTCGTTCATAACGGAAAATTGCAGCTGGTACTTTGCCCCGGTCTCCGGAAGCCAGCCGACGCCGTATTTTTCCCCCAGACGCCGGGAGGCGGCCTTTTTCACGATGGCCTGACAGTCGGGGACGCTCATGAGCTGGCTGTTCAGGCAGTGCCCCTTCACCGGGAAGCTGCCGTCTTTGGGGATAAAATCCTCCAGATTCGCCCGGTAGACCCCCTGAAACAGCTCTTCAAAGGTCTTCGCCGGGAAGTCCGCCAGAACGATCAGCACCCGCTCTCCGGTGCGCAGGCAGACATTGGCCTTCGCCATGTCCCGGATTTCTCCGGAAAACAGCACCCGGCCGTTTTCCACCCGGACGTTGGGGATATCCAGCCGCCGCAGCTCGTCGCCGGCAATGCCCTCAAGCCCGAA
>CAKTKF010000353.1 GCA_934569215.1 uncultured Oscillospiraceae bacterium | reverse complement strand
AGCGACACCAGAAGCCTCATGACCACCTCCCCGTGGATCACCTTCAGCCCCGGCATTGCCATTTTCCTTTCGGTGATGATCTTCAACCTTCTGGGCGACACCATCCGGGACTACGCAGACCCCAAAAGCCGGAGGTAACCATGGAAACCTTACTGAAATACGAGCATGTGGACATCGCCTATCTGGGGCAGCCCGCCGTGGAGGACGTGAGCTTTCATCTGTCCCCCGGCGAAATCCTGGGCATTGTGGGAGAAAGCGGCAGCGGCAAATCCACTCTGATCAAGGCGGCCATGGGCTTACTCGGCAGCGAAGGCCGGGTCACCGGGGGCAGCATCTGGTACAAAGGGCAAAATCTCACCGCTCTTCCCCAAAAGGAATTGCGCAAGCTCTGCGGCCCGGCGCTGGGCTATATCTTCCAGAGCGCGGGCAGCGCCTTCTGCCCCATCCGCACGGTGGGAGCGCAGCTGTATGAGGCCATGCGGGAACACGGCAGAATTTCCAAGGCGGCGTTTGAAGAGCGCGCGCTGGAAATGCTGACAAAGCTGGGCTTTGAAGACGGGAAGCGGATTCTCACAAGCTACCCCTTCGAGCTTTCCGGCGGGATGCAGCAGCGGGTGGGCATTGCCGCCGCCATGCTGTTAAGCCCCGGCGTTCTTCTTGCGGACGAGCCGACCTCCGCGCTGGACGTGACCCTGCAGAAGCAGGTGGTGGAGGAAATGCGGATGGTGCGGGACACCTTCGGCACCGCCATCGTCCTGGTCGCCCACAATCTGGGCGTCATCGGCGCCATGGCCGACAACGTGCTGGTGCTGAAGGACGGAAAGACTGTGGAATACGGAAAAACCGGGGATATCCTGACAAATCCCCAGGCAGACTATACCAAGGCGCTTCTTGCGGCCGTACCCCGGCTTCGGAGGTGAAGACATGGAACCGATTCTGAGAGTCAGCGGCCTGACCAAGACCTTCTCCCGGCAGGGGCAGGCGGATTTTACCGCCGTGAAAAATATCGGCTTTGACCTGTTCCCCGGCGAATGCCTCGCCATCATCGGGGAAAGCGGCAGCGGCAAAACCACCGCCGTCAACATGATCGCCCGGCTGGTGGACGTGACCTCTGGCTCCGTTTTTCTGGACGGCGAGGACATCACTCACCTGAAAGGCAAGCCGCTGCGGGAGGTCTACAGAACCATGCAGATGGTTTTCCAGACCCCGGCGGACTCCTTCGACCCCCGCCGCACTCTGGGCGACGGTATCGGCGAAAGTCTGCGAAACGCCGGACTTTCCCAAAAGGAAACCCGAAAAAAAGTGGAAGCCCTCCTGAAAGACTGCGGCCTGCCCACGGAATATGCCGACCGCTATCCCCATCAGGTCAGCGGTGGACAGTGCCAGCGGGCGGCAATCGCCCGGGCGTTGGCCATCGCACCCCGGCTCCTGATCTGCGACGAGATCACCTCCGCGCTGGATGTGACGGTGCAGAAGGAAATTCTGGAGCTGCTGAACACCCTGAGAACCCGACAGGGGCGCGGCCTCTCCATTCTCTTTATCTCCCACGACATTTCTCTGGTGCAGCAGTTCTGTGACCGGGTGCTGGTGATGTACCGTGGCGAGATCGTGGAGGAAGGCACCCCGGATGAAGTCATCCGCAATCCCCAAAACGATTACACCAAACGCTTAATTGACAGCGTACTATCATGATGTTATGCCGTGACGTCCGGCAGGACATAAATATTGACTACGAAAGGAATCCATCATGAGAAAGATCATTTCTCTCCTGCTGACTGCCTGTCTGGCAGCTGCTCTGCTGACCAGCTGCGGCGGCAAAGCTCCCGAGGGCGGTACGGCAGCCAAAAAAACCATGGTCATCGGCGACACCACCTTCAACTCCGAAAACTGGGAAGAAACCGTTGACCCCCA
>CAKTKF010000352.1 GCA_934569215.1 uncultured Oscillospiraceae bacterium | reverse complement strand
GCCATAATTTACGCCTTCGTGCCTTCCACAATGCCGTTTGCCAGACCCACCAGACCCTGCATCTCGGAGGGGATGATGATCTTGGTGGCCTTGCCGTCGGCGACCTTCTGCATGGCCTCGATGGACTTGAGCTTGATGACCTGGTCGTTGGGGGCGGACTTGTTCAGCATTTCCAGAGAATCAGCCAGCGCCTGCTGCACCTTCCGGATGGCTTCGGCTTCGCCCTCGGCCTTCAGGATGGCGGCCTGCTTCTCGGCGTCGGCGCGGAGAATGGCAGATTCCTTTTCGCCCTCGGCGATGAGGATGGCGGACTTCTTCTGGCCTTCTGCCTGCAAGATCGCCTGACGGCGGTCGCGCTCGGCCTTCATCTGCTTCTCCATGGAGTTCTGGATGTCTTGGGGCGGCAGGATATTCTTCAGCTCCACCCGGTTGACCTTGATGCCCCAGGGGTCGGTGGCCTCGTCCAGGATGGAACGCATCTTGGTGTTGACCACGTCCCGGGAGGTCAGGGTCTGATCCAACTCCAGGTCGCCGATGATGTTACGCAGGGTGGTGGCCGTCAGGGTCTCCATAGCGGCCATGGGCTGCTCCACGCCGTAGGCGTACAGCTTGGGGTCGGTGATCTGGAAATACACGACGGTGTCGATCTGCATGGTGACGTTATCCTTGGTGATAACGGGCTGAGGGGGATAGTCCAGAACCTGCTCCTTCAGGCTGACCCTGCGGGCGATGCGGTCAATAAAGGGAACCTTGAAGTGCATACCTACGCCCCACACGCTGTGGAACGCGCCCAGACGCTCAATGACGTAAGCCCGGGACTGCTGGACAACGGAAATGTTGGTGATGACAACGATGAACGCGATCACGATGATCGCCAAAATCACAAAACCCATAGTAAAACCTCCATGTAATGATTGATTCTCTTCTTAACGGTTTCAGACGGTGACGGTTGCTTCCACGGGGGTAACGTAAACCTTCACGCCCTCCACTTTGTCTACCCGGACTTCGGTTCCCACGCCGATGGGGTCGCCGGAGGTGCTTCTGGCCGTCCATTCCATGCCGCCCAGCTTTACCTGTCCCTGTGCCTCCACATTGTCGATGGCCGTGATGACAAGCCCGACGGAGCCAATGACGGAGTCCACATTGGTGGCCGTGACCTGGGGATTCAGGAATTTCTTTGCCAGCGGCCACAGAAGCGCCAGCAGAACGCCGGATACCGCCACAAACAGGGTGATTTGCAGCCACACGGGAGCGCCCAGGGCGGCGCAGAGCAGCGCGATCAGCGCACCCAGCGCAAACCATATGGAAACCAAATGAATGGGGCAGGCCGCCTCGGCGATCAGGAACACCACCAGCAGCACCAGCCAGAAAAAAGCAGCCGATTTCATGTCATAATCTCCTTTCCATGATAGTGACTTCATTGTATCAAAGATACGATGAAGTGTCAACAGACTTTCCGGGGTGCGCCTTTTGCCGTGATGTCTGTTTACATCCTTATTATACCCCCGGCGCGGCAGGGTGTCCATGGCGACAGCGGCAAAATAGGCGGGGCTATTTCCCCTCAAAAAGAAAAATAGCGGCGCAGATACATGGGTACACTTCTGTACCGCGCAGGCACCCCTTGCCCCCCCTTGGGGGAGGTGGCTGAGCGAAGCGAAGACGGAGAGGGGAAACCAGGACGGAAAGCCCTCTCAGTCACCTTCGGTGACAGCTCTCCCAGAGGGAGAGCCAAGGGGTGTACCCCGGCGCGGAAAATGGAGCGTATTTTGATCAATACGCTCCATCCACTGTTTTACGGCCGCCCATTCAATCTTCCGCCGCTTACGTTATTTCTGCTTTCTCGCCCGGTACTGCTCCGGGTCGATGATGCCGTTTGCCAGCATTTTCTCCGCCCAGAGCTGTAGGGCTTCCACGGTTACGG
>CAKTKF010000351.1 GCA_934569215.1 uncultured Oscillospiraceae bacterium | reverse complement strand
TCGTGTCCCTGTCCGGCGGCGAAACGTGGGAAGCCAAGCGCCTGATTGGCTCCTTCAAGCTGAAGGTGATCGCCACCTCCGGCGTGTCCAAGATCACAAATCAGGACTATCTGGTCTCTACCAAAGACGGAACCGGGGAATATAAGGCCTCCTGTCAGGACGTGACCGTCATCATTTCCACCGACTGCACGGTCACCTTCGAGCCGAACGGCGGCACGGCGGTTCCCGGTCAGACCGTCCGGTACGGCGAGACCGTGGAGCGGCCGGACAATCCTACCCGGGAGGGCTACCACCTGGTGGGCTGGTATTCGGATATTGATTTGCAAAATCCCTGGGATTTTGACGCCGATACCGTTCAGGGCAATATGACCCTGTACGCAAAATGGGAGAAGGGCGATGCACCTGAGACGGACGGCGACGGTACCGGCAGCGGCCTGTGGTGGCTGCTGGGTCTGGGCTTGCCCGGTCTGCTGCTTCTGCTCCTGCTGCTTCTGCTGCTGGGCAGAAAGACGGTTCACTTCGAGACCGGCTGCGACAGCAAGGTGAAGGATCAGAAGGTGAAGAAGGGCAATCTGGTGACGCGCCCCGAGCAGCCGATGCGGCCGGGCAGAGCCTTTGCCGGATGGTTTGCAGACGAGAGCTGCACCAAGCGCTGGGATTTTGACAACGACAAGGTTGAAGACAGTATGACACTCTACGCAAAGTGGCTGTAAGATCATGCGCCCCCACCCGGATTTTTCCGGGTGGGGTATGCGTGCATTCATACGGATGTGCTTGAATGCGGGCAAATTCCGATGGCAAAGGGAACGGCAGTATGGATTGGAATTCGTTTATTCACAGCAAATATCTGCGGGGCGGACTGTGCGCTTTGCTGATCGCCGCGATTCTGCTGGGACTGTGGCTTCCGGGAACGGGGCTGAAGGAAGCCCAACCGGACGACCCCCTGCAAGGGGAGGGCGTCCGGGAAATCACGGCTCTGAAGCTGGGGAAAAACGGGCAGCAGCTGAATGCCGTTTCGGTTCCCGACGGCGGGCAGTCAGGAACCGCGGAACCCCGTCCGGAAGAGAACCGGCCTGATTCTGCCCCGGACGACGGAGACGACGGTCAGGAGAACGGAAATCAGGGCGCCGACGGCGGGGAAGTTTCTCCCTCGGAGCTGTCGCTGGTCTTGACCTGGAACGCAAAGGGCATTGCCTGCGCCGCGGGCAATACGCAGGCGTTTTCCGTAAGCAGCTATGAGCTGAACGAGGACTTGTTCCGGTTTCGCGTAAGCCTGACCGGAACACAGGCGCAGGACGCAAAGATCGTGGGCGGCGTTTCCGTCGCCGAATCCACCCAAACGGCGAAGGAGCTGACCTGGCCGAGCGGGTCGCTGCCTATGGCACCGGCGGCGGGGACGGACAAGGAAGTCTACGATTTTTCCTTCACGGTGAGAACCCCGGAACGGGATGTGCTGTTCCGGTATCAGATCACCTATCAGAAGCTCCCGGATGTGCAGCTTGCCTTTACCTGGCGGGGAACCGGCAGTCACAGAGGTACGCTGCTCTGCCTGCCGGGTGGCAGCGTTGCGGATAAAATCAAGAACAATCAGCTGGCCGGAGGTGGGATAAGCTACGAGATGAAATTGGTCGGCAGCGATGCCGAGAGCGCGGGCGCAAAAATTTTGAGTGCCAGCTATACTTCCGATGGAACATCCGGGAGCAGGCAGTTGGAGCCGATTGACCAAGGCTTTTTGCCTATGACAATGTCGACGGGTGAGACCTCCAATACCTATCGGATTTCAGTTGCCGCTCTTGCAAACGGACATCCGGCGCATTTTGAGGTTATTCTGCATTATGGCAACGATGTGACGCTGGAAATGCGCTATACCCTCAACGATGGCAGCGAGAGGAGCATTTTTTGCCAAAACAAACAGTCCAGAAC
>CAKTKF010000350.1 GCA_934569215.1 uncultured Oscillospiraceae bacterium | reverse complement strand
AGGCACATCAGGCAGCCCAGCAAAATGGGATACGTTCCCGCCCGCAGTACCGGGGAGCCAAAGTGGGAAGCGCCCCACCCGGCGGCGAGGGCGGCCGCGACGGACAGCGCCGGGACGGAGAAGGGGACGGCCTCCCCGGTGATGATCAGAAGCCGCCGCAGACTGAGAACGAAATTCACCAGATGGGTGACGAAAAAGCTGAAAAAGTAGCCCTGCATCCCGTACTTGGGCAGGAGAAAATACAGAAACAGCACATCCATGAAATTGGTGATGATATTGTAGCGGACGCAGACCTTCTGCTGCCCAAGACCCTTGGTCATGGCGTCGGTGATGGCGTCGCAGTAGAGCATGGGGATGAGCAGGGCGTACAGCCGCAGCCAGCGCCCCGCCTCGGCATTGTGGTACAGGGAGCTGCACAGCCCTTCGGCCAGCAGAAATTCCAGACCGCTGAACACGATGCCGTACAGCATGGCGGCGCGCAGGCTCCGCCGCACCAGATAGGAAATCCGCTGTTTGCTTCCCGCGGCGGCGCACCGGGCAAGCTCCGGAATGAGCAGCTCGGCAAGTCCGAACAGGATACAGGCGGGGAACATCAGGATGGGGAACACCATGCCGCTGACGACGCCGAAGGCCGCAAGAGGGCTGTCAATCAGGGAATTCAGCGCCAGACGCTTGGGAACCATCAGGTTTTCCGTGGTGCTGATGCCGGATTTCAGCACGTCCGCCATGGCGAGGGGGACGGCTGCCTGCATTAGACGGCTCCTTACGGGGATTTTTGCCCCGGGCGTTACCCGCTCGGCAAGGCGCAGCAGCATCAGGCAGCAAAGCGTCAGGCAGGCACCGAAGCATCCGCCCATGACCACGCTCTGACAGGCGCGCCCCGGGTCGTCCCCCGCCCACAGGGTCAGTACGGCCATGGTCACGACCATGGAGCATAGCTGCTCCGCCGCTTCCACCGCCGCCAGTGTTCCGATGCGATTGGCCGCGGTGAAATACCCGGTCATGACGCCGCACAGGCAGGAGACGGGAAGAAACGCGGCAAACAGCCGCAGGGAATTCACCGTGCGCAGGTCTCCAATCCAGTTTTCCGCCAGCGTAGGCGCAAGAAAATAGAGGGCGGCAGCCACGGCCGTGCTGCACAGAATGCTGTACACGAAGCAGCCGGACAAGACCCAGGTCACGTTCCCGGGGCGCTTTTTCCCCAGCTCCTCGGCGGTCAGATACATGGCGGCGGTTCGCACACCGGCAATGCCGGTCACCATGGCGAGGCTCCCCACGGACATGGTCAGCTGCAAAAGACCCACTCCGGCAGCGCCGATGCGGCCGGAGATATACACCTGAAACGAAGTCCCCACCAGCCGCAGCAGCAGGTTTACCCCTGTGAGCAGCAGAGCGGAATAGAAGATCGGCAGCTTTTTGGGCAAAGAAATCCCCCCTTGTCCATAAGCATATGCGGACAAGGGGAGCGGCAGAACAAGAACAAAAAATGTTCCGGAATTGATGCTTTTAACTGCAAACGGCGCTGTTTTACGCCTACGGGTTGAACTCTTTGCAGTACATGGTCAGCGGGCATTCGCCGCATCTGGGATTCCGGGCGGTACAGCAATCCCGGCCAAAGAGGACGATGCGGTGGCAGAAGTCCGAGCTTTCCTCCGGAGGCAGGACTTTGCGCAGCTGCTGCTCCACCTTTTCCGGCTCCTTGCCCGTACTCAGCCCCAGCCGGCCGCAGATGCGGATGCAGTGGGTGTCGCACACGACGCTGCCCGGGACGGCATACAGGTCGCCCAGCAGCAGATTGGCGGTTTTCCGCCCCACGCCGGGCAGGCGCAGAAGCTCCTCCATGGTGCCGGGGACTTTTCCGCCGTAGTCCGTCAGCAGCATCTGACAGGCGAGGACGATGTCCCGCGCCTTGTGCTTGTAAAAGCCGC
>CAKTKF010000349.1 GCA_934569215.1 uncultured Oscillospiraceae bacterium | reverse complement strand
TTCTCAAAGAACTTGTTGATGGTGAACAGGGTCTCCTGGTCAAGAGAATCGATGGAATTCTTCTTGAACACCTCGCTGAGGAAGATCTCGCACAACGTGGTGGGCAGCTGGTAGATCAGACGGCCGATGCCCAGGTTTTCGTAGTCGATGATACTCTTTTCGGTGTCGAACACCTTACCCACGTCAATGGCGGTCTGGGCTTCCTTGTAGGAATCCGCCAGCTCCCGCAGATGATCGGACACGGTGCCGATGCCGATGACGGTCTTGATCCGCAGCTCGTTTTTCAGGGTGTCCTCCATGGACTTGGCGATCTTCTCCAGATCCTCGGGGGTCGTCCCGCCGGTGATCTGCTTGATCACCGCCACGTCGCTTTCGTTGATGGACAGAACAAAGTCCTGCATCTTGTCCGGGAACATTCCCGCCAGCACATCCACGGTGGCAACATCGCTGTGACCCACCTGGCGGATGAG
The DNA here is from genome assembly GCA_934569215.1 of uncultured Oscillospiraceae bacterium. Lineage (GTDB taxonomy): Bacteria > Bacillota > Clostridia > Oscillospirales > Oscillospiraceae > Faecousia. The sequence goes on along the minus strand of CAKTKF010000349.1, from coordinate 1,458 downwards.
GAACACCGCCCGGGGGGCGTCGGTGGCGAAGTGCAGCTCCTTGGCGCGGATGTAAATGTCACCGGGCAGGATATTATCCATGATGATATTTTTTACAAAGGTTCCCCGGTCGTGCTTCTCCTCATAGAAGGTCTTGGCATCGTTCAGGGCGATATAGGCCATCTGGCAGAAGCTCCGTGCCGTCTCGTCGTCGCCGGAGCAGAAAACGGCATATTCCAGCACGTTGGAATTGCCCATAATGGCCTTGAAGCTGCGCTGGCCGAAGGTGACGATGCCGTCGGCGGCATTGGCCACCTTCAGCGCGGCGTCCGTCCAGCGCTCACCCAGAATGGACATATCGGTGCAGGAAACCACACACCCCTCGGTATCGATTACGCCGAAGCTGCGGTCCGTAATATCCCGCAACTGAACAATGACACTCTGAAAAACGCTGTTGGACATATCTACAGTCACTCCTTAGTATCTTGCATAAATGCGCATTTCACAAAAACGCATTGTTATTATACACAGCTTTTGCGCACATTGCAAGTGCCTTTTGACATTTTATTGCAAAATCTCTTATGTTTTTTAGGTAATATACCAAGGTTTACCGGCAAGCGTTTCCCCGGCAGTCTGTTTCTTCCAGCAAAATGACCGTTCAGAGCTGGGTTTTCTCTTCCAATTGGGCGATCTCCGCTTCCGTCAGCTCCCGGGTCTGACCTCTTGGCAGATCGCCCAGGGTCAGCGCGCCCTCCTGCCTGCGCTCCAGGTAGGTCACAGTCATATCCCGGGATGCCATCATCCGCCGCACCTGGTGGTATTTTCCCTCCCGGACGGTGATCCGGCTCTCCCCCGCTCCCAGCGGCTCCAGAAGGGCGGGCAGGCACACCGTGCCGTCCCGGAGGGTCAGTCCTGCGGCAAAGGCGGATACGTCGTCGGCATTTGCCTGCCCCTCGTGGCGGGCATAGTAGACCTTCGCCACTTCCTTCTTGGGAGATATCAGCCGGTGGAGCAGCTCGCCGTCGTTGGTAAACAGCAGCAGTCCCTCGGTGGCCTTGTCCAGACGGCCTACGGGCTTTAAGTCCATGTTCCGCCACGCCTCCGGCAGCAGCTCCATGACGGTTTTTTCGTTCGCGTCCTCCGTAGCCGTGACGTAGCCCGCCGGTTTGTTGAGCATCACCACCATCCGGCGCTTTCCGCCCAAAATTTCTCCGTCCAGGGCAACAGCGTGGACGGCGGGGTCGATCTTCCGGGAGCCGTCCTTCTCAGGACTCCCGTCCACGGTCACCCGCCCCGCTTTTAAGATGGCCTTTACCTGAGAGCGGGTGCCTGCGCCGCTGTCGCACAGGAATTTGTCCAGTCGTTCCATAGCTCCTCCGTTCTGCTTCCCGGTTCCGGTGCATAGGCTGTACCACCGAAATATGAACCGGGAGGGATTTTTTATGATGGTTATGACCGCGAAGGTCAATCTGAAAAAGG
>CAKTKF010000348.1 GCA_934569215.1 uncultured Oscillospiraceae bacterium | reverse complement strand
TGATTATGGAAAAGTTTATTGCTGTTATTTTGAGTTTTGTGATGGCGCTGGCCATCGTGGGATGCAGCGGAAATGCCGACGCTCCCGCACCCACTACCCACAAGGGTGATACCTCCTACACTGCGGACGGCACGGTCATTCCCGGAAGCGACCCCAAGACCTGGGGGCCTGCGGAAGATGGCGAAAACATTCAGATCCCCAACCCCTGGCAGGAATGCACCAGCCTGGAGGAAGCGGGCAAGCTGGCAGGTTTCTCCTTCACCGCCCCCGAGACCGTGGACGGCTACACGGAGCGTTACATCGCGGCCATTGAAAATGAAATCGCCCAGGTGATTTTCAGCAACGGCGACGAGGACAATTCCACACTGTATTTCCGCAAGGGGCTGGGCGGCGACGACATCAGCGGCGACTACAACACCTACGATACCACCGAAGAGCAGACCATTGACGGACATACTGTCCTCTGCAAAGGAAACGACGGCCTGATCTACACCGCGACCTGGACGGACGGCGAATATTCCTACGCGGTAATGTGCGACGCCGGCATGAGCGCCGAGCAGCTGACCGCCTGGGTGGAGACTCTGGCCTGAACTATTTTTGAAGGAAGGAACCTTTGGAATGGAAGCAATTGCAATTCCCATGCCCCTGTGGTGGCGGCTCCTGGGGCGGCTGTATGCCTTTGCCCTCCGGCTGATCCCCCAGGAAAAGCAGCAGACCCGGGCAAGCGACCGCGCCGACCAGATGGCGGCGGATGCTCTGGACAAATACGGAAACGCGATCCTGCGCTGCGCCTACAGCTATCTTCATAACATGGCGGACGCGGAGGAGGTTTTGCAGGACACGCTTCTGAAGCTCCTGACCGCCGCCCCCAATTTTGAAAGCGAGGAACACAAAAAGGCGTGGCTCCTGCGGGTGGCGGCGAACCTGAGCAAGAATCGCATCGAGTACAACGCCCTCCGAACCTCCGACGAGCTGAGTGACGATCTGGCGGAGGAAGGACGGGAAGACCTGTCCTTCGTCTGGGACGCGGTGAAGGAATTGCCGGTGCAGTTCCGGGAAGTGATCCACCTGCACTATTACGAGGGCTATTCCACGGAGGAAATCGCAAAGATTTTGGGGCGGAACCCGTCCACCGTCCGTTCCGACCTTCGCCGGGGCAGGGAAAAGCTGAAAACCATTTTGAAGGAGGCCTACGACTTTGAAGTATGAGCAGATCATGGACAGAATCGAGCTGACGCCGGAAATGCGGCAGCGAGTCCTCCGCAACGTGGAAGCAAAACAGGCGAAGCAGAGGAAGCGCCAGCTGACCCGGCGGCTGTTTACCCTGGCGGCCTGCCTTGCCATTGTGGTATGCTGTTGGTACGTCTGGAAGCCGAAGCAGGCAGAGCCACTTGAGCAGGGGATGATGGCGGTCGCCCAGATCGACACCGTGGACAGCCTGGAAGCGCTGGCCGAAAAAACGGGAATTCCCATGGACGAACTGACGGGCGTTCCCTTTACGGTGGAGCGCACGGAATATGTATCCTACTGGGGCAACCTGGCGGAAATCCAGTATTTCGGCGGCAGTGACAGCCTTTGCTACCGGAAATCCCCCGGAATGGAGGACAATTCCGGCGATTACAATGTATACGCTCAGGAGGAAACGCTGGAAATCTCCGGCAACGCCGTGACCCTAAAGGGCAGCGACGGCGCGTACAGTCTGGCCATCTGGACGGACGGAAGCTACGCTTACTCCATCTCCGTAACGACCCCGCTTTCCGGGGACGCGTTCCGGACACTGATCGAGGAAAACTTTTAACGGATAAAGCGGCGCACCCTTGGCTCTCCCCCTGGGAGAGCTGTCACCGAAGGTGACTGAGAGGGTATTGCAGTCTAGTTTACCCTCTCCGTCTTCGCTTCGCTCAGACACCTCTGGGACGCTCGTATGG
>CAKTKF010000347.1 GCA_934569215.1 uncultured Oscillospiraceae bacterium | reverse complement strand
GACATCGGGCGGATTTCCAATTTCTCAAGAACCTTGGAGCAATTAGTCCTTCTTCGCCTTGTCGGCCTTCTTCGCGGCCTTGGCCTTTGCCTTGGCTTCCTGCGCCTTCTTGGCCTCTGCCTTGGCGTTCTCAGCAGCGGTCTCGTTGGAGGAGATCGCCCACTTCTCCAGCTCGATGCGTACCTGGTCGGCGCTGGTCTCGATGACGATGCGGCTCTCCTTCACATCCACAACGACACCCACAATGCCGCCGATGGTGATGATCTTGTCGCCCTTCTTCACGGCGCCGCGCATCTGCTCGGCCTCTTTTTTCTTCTTGTTCTCGGGACGGATCAGCATGAAGTAGAAAATGGCAATCATCAGCACCAGCATGATGACGGTGCTGCCCATGCCGGCAGAGGTTGTTCCAGTCAAAACATTCATTGGGAAAACTCCTTTTGTATTATTTCCAGCTTATTATACCATTATTTGCGCAAATTGCAAGGGGGATTTAGATTCTTCTTCCCAGTTTTTCCGAATACTCCCGGCGGAATTCTTCAAAACGTCCCTCGTCCAGCGCCTGACGGATTTTTTCCATCAGCTTGTTGTAAAAATACAGGTTGTGCATGACGGACAGGCGCATGGCCAGCATTTCCTCCGCCACGAACAGATGGCGGATATAGGCGCGGGAATAGCGGCGGCAGACCGGGCAGTCGCAGTGGGGGTCAATGGGGCTGTCGTCGGTGAGATACTTGGCATTTTTCAGGTTGATGGCGCCCTCCCAGGTAAACAGACGGGCATGGCGGGCATTCCGCGCCGGCATAACGCAATCAAAGAAATCCACGCCCCGGGCGACCGACTCAATAATGTTGCTGGGGGTTCCCACGCCCATGAGGTAGCGGGTCTTGTTCACCGGCATGTGTTCCTCCACGGCCTCGATGATGTCGTACATCTCCTGGGTAGTCTCGCCCACCGCAAGGCCACCGATGGCGTAGCCGGGGAGGTCAAGCTCGGCAATGCGTTTCATGTGATCCACCCGGATGTCCGTATACGTGCCGCCCTGATTGATGCCCCAGAGCATCTGCTGGGGGTTCACCGTGTCCGGCAGGGCATTCAGGCGGGCATTTTCTGCCTTGCAGCGCACCAGCCAACGGTAGGTTCTGTCCACGCTTTTCTGAACATAGTCCCGGGGCGAGGGATTCTCGATGCACTCATCGAAGGCCATGCACATATCGCTGCCCAGATTGGACTGAATCTGCATACTCTCCTCCGGCCCCATGAAAATCTTATGGCCGTCGATGTGGGAGGCGAAATACACGCCCTCTTCCTTGATTTTCCGCAGAGAGGACAGGCTGAACACCTGAAATCCGCCGGAATCCGTCAGAATGGGGCCGTCCCAAGTCATGAACTTGTGCAGTCCCCCCATTTGGCGCACCACTGTGTCCGTGGGGCGCAGATGCAGATGGTAGGTGTTGGACAGCTCCACCTGGCACCCGATGTCCTTCAAATCTTTTGCACTCAGTGCGCCTTTGATGGCACCCTGGGTGCCGACGTTCATGAACACCGGCGTCTGGACGGTGCCATGGGCGCAGGTGAATTCTCCCCGGCGGGCTTTGCCCTCGGTTTTTTTCAGTTCAAACATGGCTGCTTCTCCTTATAGATAATGTAGCACCGAATTTTCTCGGTCACGCCTGTGGTCATGGTTTGTTCCATATTAAACAGGTAGGAAAATCCGCACTTTTGGATGGCGCGGGAAGAGCGGTCGTTCCGCAGGAAATGGCCGCAGGTCACGAAATCGTAGCCGAGGCTGTTCAGGCAATAGTCCGTCATGGCGCGGACGGCCTCCGGCATCAGCCCCTGCCCCCAATCGTTCCGGTTCAAATCGAATCCGAATTCCCTGCCCCGCAAGCTGAAATCAAAGGGGTATTTTTCCCAAGGTCTCGCCTGCAC
>CAKTKF010000346.1 GCA_934569215.1 uncultured Oscillospiraceae bacterium | reverse complement strand
GACGGCGGCGTGGACTTTTTCCTGGATACGCCGTACCAGAATCTGGCGCTGCTGCTGGATATCCCCATTGTCAAGGCCTCGGAGGTGTCCTCCGACAACCCGTTGGGTACCGGCCCCTATTCCCTGGAAGAGGGCATCGGCGGGAAGCATTTGCAGCGGGTCGTGAACTGGTGGTGCAAGAGCGAAAATCTGGTGGCAAAGGATTCCTCCATTGCCCTGATCGAGGCGGAATCCCCCTCCCAGATCAGGGATGAGTTCGAGTTTTCCGGCCTGAGCGTGGTCTGCACCAATCCCCAGACGGACTCCTACGCCGATTACCGCTGCGACTTTGAGCTGTGGGAGGTGGACAGCGGCTTCCTGATGTATATCGGCTGCAACGTCACCTACAGTGATTACTTTGACGACGGTACCTTGCGTACCTTCCTGACCTACGGCATCGACCGGCAGTCGCTGGTGGACAACAACTACGGCGGGCTGGCGCTGCCCACCACCCTGCCCATTTCTCCCATGTCGCCGTATTACAGCAAAAGCCTTGCCGCGACCTATGATTACGACGAAATGCGCTTCATCGACGCGGCCAGCAAGCTCCGCGTTCCCACCAATGACAAGGGCGTGACGAGAACGCTTAAGCTGCTGGTCAACAGCGACGATTCCGCCCGCCTGCGCTGCGCCCGGAACATCGCGGCCACGCTGACGGAGCTGGGTCTGGCCTGCGAGACCGTGGAAAGCCCCACCAGCGTCTACGAAGCCCGGCTTCAGGCGGCCAACTACGACATTTATCTCGGCATCACGAAGCTGCCCGCCACGGCGGATTTGTCGGAGTTCTTCCGCCCCTGGGGCGACATGAGCTGGGGCGGCCTTGCCAACGAGACGATTTACACCATGGTCAAGCAGTCCCTGGCGGACAGGGGCAACTACTATAACCTCCACAAGCTGGTGGAGGACAACGGCCACATCATCCCCGTCATGGCCGGCTACTACGCCATTTACGCCAAGCGCGGCGTGCTCAGCGACCTGAACCCCGCCCGGGACAACGTGTTCTACTACACCCTGGGCAAGACCATGGAGAGCAGCAAGGTCGCAACACAGTTTAGCTAAATTCAACAAACGGAAAGGAAGAAGATCATGAAAAGACTCATTGCCCTGATGCTTACGCTGACGCTGCTGCTGTGCGGCTGCGGCGCCAAGGGAGAACCGGCGGTCACTGAGGCGCCCGCCGCGGTGCCGGAGACCACCGCCGCCCCCACCGCCGAACCCACCACGGAGCCGACCACCGTCCCCACCACGGAACCGGCGCCGGTTTATGTCAACCCCCTGAACGGCGAAATCCTGGACGCGCCCTTCACCGGCCGTATTTTTGCCAACACCGTGAGCAATCTGGCGGATAACATTCCCCACGTGGGTGTGGTGAAGGCGGATATGCTGATCGAGTGCTACGTCAATATGGACAGCGTGGTGCGCTGCCTGGCGCTGTTTACGGACATCGATTCCGTGGACGCCATCGGCTCCACCCGTTCCACCCGTCCCATGTTCAATGCCATCGCCCAGCACTATGACCTGATTCTGTCCCACGCCGGCGGCTCCGACCAGGCGCTGAAGGATGCCAAGGACCGGGGCGTGGAGAATTTCAACATTGACGCTTGGGCGGTGGCCTCCACCGGTGCTTCCTACCGGGACAAAGAACGCAAGGGCGCTTATGAGAACACCCTTTATGGCATCGGTTCCGGCATCAAGGCCTATGCCGAAGCCCAGGGCTACCCCATGACCCTGGAGCGGGACTACGGCTTCAGCTTCACCGACGACGGCACCCCGGCAGAGGGCGTCGAGGCCAAGGACATCAGCATTACCCTGACCTATAAGAAGGCCAAAAAGGAGACCCGGATGGTCTATGACGAAAGCACCGGCAAGTACGCCTTCAACCAGTACGGCCAGGT
>CAKTKF010000345.1 GCA_934569215.1 uncultured Oscillospiraceae bacterium | reverse complement strand
GACGGCGGCGTGGACTTTTTCCTGGATACGCCGTACCAGAATCTGGCGCTGCTGCTGGATATCCCCATTGTCAAGGCTTCGGAGGTGTCCTCGGATAACCCATTGGGTACCGGCCCCTATTCCCTGGAAGAGGGCATCGGTGGGAAACATTTACAGCGGGTGGTAAACTGGTGGTGCAAGAGCGAAGATCTGGTGGCGAAGGATTCCTCCATCGCCCTGATCGAAGCGGAATCCCCCTCCCAGATCCGGGACGAGTTTGAGTTTTCCGGCCTGAGCGTGGTCTGCACCAACCCCCAGACGGATTCCTATGCCGACTACCGCTGCGACTTTGAGCTGTGGGAGGTGGACAGCGGCTTCCTGATGTATATCGGCTGTAACGTCACCTACAGTAATTACTTTGACGACGGCACATTGCGTACCTTCCTGACCTACGGCATCGACCGGCAGACGCTGGTGGACAATAACTACGGCGGGCTGGCGCTGCCCACTACCCTGCCCATTTCTCCCATGTCGCCGTATTACAGCAAGAGCCTTGCTGCGAATTATGATTACGACGAAATGCGCTTCATCGACGCGGCCAGCAAGCTCCGCATTCCCACCAACGACAAGGGCGTGCCGAGAACCCTCAAGCTGCTGGTCAACAGCGACGATTCCGCCCGCCTGCGCTGCGCCCGGAACATCGCGGCCACGCTGACCGAGCTGGGTCTGGCCTGCGAGACGGTGGAAAGTCCCACCAGTGTCTACGAAGCCCGGCTCCAGGCGGCCAACTACGACATTTATCTCGGCATCACGAAGCTGCCCGCGACGGCGGATCTGTCGGAGTTCTTCCGCCCCTGGGGCGACATGAGCTGGGGCGGCCTTGCCAACGAGACGATTTACACCATGGTCAAGCAGTCCCTGGCGGACAGGGGCAACTACTATAACCTCCACAAGCTGGTGGAGGACAACGGCCACATCATCCCCGTCATGGCCGGTTACTATGCCATTTACGCCAAGCGCGGCGTACTCAGCGACCTGAATCCCGCCCGGGACAACGTGTTCTACTACACCCTGGGAAAGACCATGGAAAGCAGTAAGGTCGCTACTCAGTTTAGCTAAATTCAAAAACCGGAAAGGAAGAAGATTATGAAAAGAGTCATTGCCCTGATGCTTACGCTGACGCTGCTGCTGTGCGGCTGCGGCGCCAAGGGGGAACCGGCGGTCACTGAGGCGCCCGCCACGGTGCCGGAGACCACCGCCGCCCCTACCACCGAGCCTACCACGGAGCCGACCACCGTGCCGACTACGGAACCGGCGCCGGTTTATGTCAACCCCCTGAACGGCGAAATCCTGGACGCGCCCTTTACCGGCCGCATTTTTGCCAACACCGTGAGTAATCTGGAGAGCAACATTCCCCATGTGGGCGTGGTGAAGGCGGACATGCTGATCGAGTGCTACGTCAATATGGACAGCGTGGTGCGCTGCCTGGCGCTGTTCACGGACATCGATTCCGTGGACGCCATCGGCTCCACCCGTTCCACCCGTCCCATGTTCAACAGCATCGCCCAGCACTATGACCTGATCTTGTCCCACGCCGGCGGTTCCGATCAGGCGCTGACGGACGCCAAAGACCGGGGCGTGGAGAATTTCAACATTGATTCCTGGGTGGTGGCCTCCACCGGCGCTTCCTACCGGGACACCGAGCGCAAGGGCGCTTATGAGAACACCCTTTACGGCATCGGCTCCGGCATCAAGGCCTACGCCGAATCCCAGGGCTATCCCATGACCCTGGAGCGGGACTACGGCTTTAGCTTCACCGACGATGGTACCCCTGCTGACGGCGTCGAGGCCAAAGATATCAGCATCACACTGACCTACAAGAAGGCCAAAAAGGAGACCCGGATGGTCTATGACGAAAGCACCGGCAAGTACGCCTTCAACCAGTACGGCCAGGT
>CAKTKF010000344.1 GCA_934569215.1 uncultured Oscillospiraceae bacterium | reverse complement strand
GGGCTTCATGGCGGAGGTGAAGCTATCGTAGCTGCTGGTGCGGCAGTACCAGTGAACCAGCCGCCCAAGCAGGAGAGACAGCGCGATGGCCAGGGGAACCACGCTGAAGGCGGCGACCCCATTGCCGCCTTTTCCCAGATACAGCGACCAGAAAAAGCAGATGGCGGTGAGCGTCGCCAGGGTCAGCACGATGGAGCTCCAGTAATAGATGGTCTCCCCGGAAATAAACGCAATTTTTTCCATACCGTCAGCCTCCTTCCGGCATCGCCGTGGCGAAGTAGATGATGTCGCTGATCTTCCGCTGCTGGCCGTAGACCGGGCGGTTGATGAGCTGGTCGCCCATCACGATGGCGGCGGTCTGTCCGCCGTCCAGGCAGTAGGCCATGCGGCAGCCGGTGGCGGCAATGTTCTTGGCAAAGGTCTTGACGGTGGGAATGTCCTGCCAGGGGCCTTCCGTGTTCGCCGTGGCGACGATATAGTGCAGCTCGCCCATCTGGCACAGCGCTGCCCGGGCGTACCCTTCCGTGATTTCGCCCACGCCGTACCAGGTGTGGTCGATCATCTCGTAATTGTCAATGAGTACCGGGCCAAAGCCCAGACTGAACCAGATGTCGTTCTCTGCCACGTATTCCTTAGCGGCCGCCGTAGTCGTAATGTCGCCGCCGTAGGTGAAGCGGAGGTCGCCGTTGCGGTCGATATAGCAGGTCTCGGCGTAGGTGCCTTCCACCTTGCGCACCTGCCCCTGATAGACGATGATGCCAAAATTGCGGAAATTGTAGAAATCGCCGGAGGACGCCACCACCGCGTTGACGCTTTCCGCCATTTCCGAGGTGTAGAACTGGGTTGCTGAGCCATATTCGCCGCCGGCCAGATGCCGCCGGAACTGGGACGGATGGTTGACCTTCACCTCGGAGAAGGTGTAGACGGAACCGTCGTGAACCTCCTTCCAGGTGATGGCGAAAATGGTGTCGTCCAGATAGTAGTTCACAAGACTGCCCTCAAACAGCTCCGCGTCGGTGCTGAAATACAGCTCCTGCCCATCTAAAAGAAAGGCCGCTTCGTCCAGAAGCCATTGCAGGGAGGCTGGGTCGTCGGTCTGACCGTAGCACTCCGGGTTCGGCTCCGGGGCGACCTGAGCGTCGTCCGGAATCTCGATGATGACCTTTTCCCTCACGGGGACGGTAGCCTCGGGAACATTCTCCGGAGTCTGCGCAGCGGTAAAGGCATCCCGGGCGGCGTCCATTTTCGCGGAAACGAAGCCGTCAAACTGCGCCATAATCGCCATATTTTCCGGTGCCGTCTGCGCCGTGGCTTTGGGGCGGCTGAGGGACTGCGCCATCCTTCCCAGCAGAACGGCCGTCAGAGCCAGAGAAATCGGCACAACGATGACCCCCAGCAGGACGAAAAACGGACTGACCCGGTGGTTTTTCCGGGCAAATTTCGGTTGATATGCCATGTCCGTCCTCCTTACGCCACGCCGGAGATGATTTTCAGCAGCGCCTGATCCGGCACCACCCACCATGCGCCGTCCTGATAGATCAGTCCCAGCGTCACATCCCGCGTGACGGTCTGGGCATCCTCGCTCAGCGCCTGTGTCACCGCGTCGTTCAGCGCCTGGTCTACCAGCTCGCTTCGGTAGCTGTTATCCTCGTTGTAAAGCTCCGATTTGTCCTCAGCCGCGGCGGCTTTGGCTTCCAGCAGCGCCTTCGCCCGCTGGGGAACCGCCTCCGTCACGCCGGACACGTCCAGGCAGGTGACCGACACATCCCGGGCAAACCCCGTGTCCGTGACCCGGCACAGCCCGGTGAATTCATAGGAAAGGCTGTCCGTAAAGGCGTCCCAGAGGAGCCTGCTCACGGCGTCCTCCGGCTCCCCGGCGCCCAAATCCGGCTGACCGATAATATAGCCTTGGGCGGTATCATAGTCACCGGCGCACAGGGCGTCCAT
>CAKTKF010000343.1 GCA_934569215.1 uncultured Oscillospiraceae bacterium | reverse complement strand
AAAGGTCTTCCCCTTCGCCAGAATCCAGATGCAAACCGGAATGCCCAGCACGCCGTAGGTCACGGCAATGGCGGAAATGCGGCCTAAGTAGTTAATCTGCTTGGGCAGCAGCAGAATCAGCACAATGGAGAGGATCAGGGTGGTCAGCGTCACCACAAGGGACATGACCATGTTCCGCCCGGCCTTGAATTCGTAGACGAATTTGGTGTTCAGGAAGTTGACACAGAAGGTGCCGAAGCCCTGAATGAGCATCAGCACGATCAAGAACCAGCTCAGCTTCAGCGCCCCGGAAATGGGGCCGATAAAGCACAGCACCAGAGCGCTGAAAATCAGATACACCAGCGTGGACAGGCTCATGGCCGAGGACTGGTAGCGCAGCTGGTCGCCCTCCGGGTACTCCACCCGGGCATTGACCAGCGTACCCTGGGTTTGCAGCGTGAACACAATGGCGATCACCGCCACCCAGGTGTTGTAGATCTGGGTAACGCCGTAGCCGCCGGTTCCCAGTAAACGGGTAAACAGGGGCGCTGTGAATATGGAAATGCCCCTGAGCAGAACGGTGCTCAGAATATTAAAAAAAGCAACCCGGTTTCGTCGATTCATAGCTCACTCCGCGCTTTTTGCAGCCGTTTTCCCAGGGCGCACCCCGTGGTAAAGCCCCCGCAGGGGACGGTACACCCCCGCGGCCAGCAGCAAATCCGTCGCCCGCTCCTGCCTGCCAAACAGCGGGCTGGTCAGCAAAAAGGAAATATGCCTGCAAAGCGCCTTCCGGGACAGGCGGTATTCCTCCGCGAATTTCTGTCGGGCGTCCTTGTCCGCCAAGTCCAGCGTCAGCAGATTGTAGGCGAGGGAACGCACCCGCAGATACCGCGCCGCGTCCGCAATTTCCGGATAATTGTCCCGGATAAACGGGTAGATTTCTTCCGTATGCTTAGAAAAATGGAAGGTTTTCTCCGAAACCGAGGACGAGGTGATGCTCCCCGGCCGGTGGTAATAATTGTAAATGGGGCAGGGCAGCATGGCCGCCTGTCCGGCGTCCAGCGCAATGCGGTAGGTGGTGGGGACGTCCTCACAGATCACCCCCAGAGGATAGCGGATGGACGCAAAAAGGCTTCTGTGGTACAGCTTGTCCCAGGCGGCGGAGTCAATGTTCTCCCAGTGGAAAATCCGGCGCACCAGCGCTTCCCCGGAGATGACCTCCTCACTGGGCGGGCATAGCCCCAGCGTTTTCTCCCCGGTCTCGCTGCTGACGTCCCAGCGCCCCGCGCAGACCAGACGGACGCCGTATTTTTCCACCAGCGCCATCATTTTCTCGTACATATCCGGCTCGATCCAATCGTCGCTGTCCACGAAGGAAAGGTATTCCCCCGTCGATGCGTCAATTCCGGCGTTCCGGGCGCTGCTCAGGCCGCCGTTTTCCTTGTGAATTGCCTTGACTCTGGCGTCCTGCCGGGCGTAAGCGTCGCAGATGGCGCCGCTACTGTCCTTGGTGCCGTCGTCCACCAGAAGGATCTCCAGATTTTCATAGGTCTGCGCCAGAATGGATTCCACGCACCGGGGAAGATATTCTTCCACATTGTACACCGGAACGATGACGCTGATCCGCGGGTTCTGATTCATGCCGCATTCCTTCCTTTCTCACCCTTCTGTAGCAAGGCTTTTGTAAATTTCCAGCAAATCCGCCAGATTTTTTTTCGGGTCGTGGGTCACACAGGCATGGGCGCGCGCCGCCGCCCCCATGGCTTCGGCCGCTTCCCCCTGTGCAAAAATATTTTCCACATAAAACGCCAGCATGTAGGGCGCGGTGGAGGGATAGACCTCCCCTTCCAGCCCGTGGCGCATCATGGTCGTCACGCCGCCCACGTCCGCCGCCACGCAGGGTACCCCCAGCAGCATGGCCTCCCCCAGAGAATTGGGGGAATTTTCAATGGTGGAGGGCAGCACAAACAC
>CAKTKF010000342.1 GCA_934569215.1 uncultured Oscillospiraceae bacterium | reverse complement strand
CTCCACATGGCGGTTGTTCCGAAGAAACAATGTGCAGCCCAGCTCCCGCTCCAGATTCTTGATGATCCGGGTGATGTTGGGCTGACTGTTCCCCAGGGCGTTCGCCGCCTGGGTAAAGCTTCGGGCTTTGGCGGTATAGTAGAAAACACGGTAGGCCTCGTAGCTGATATTCATAGATTTCTCCATATCAATTTGATATTACGCCATAATAAATATATATTTTACATATCGTTCCATTTGGATTATAATGTGCCTTTGGTTAGAAGTCAATCAGAAATTGGAGGTTTTTATCGTGGAATTGCGGATGATTCTGCCCCCGCGTACCGCTGCGGGACTTTCATGGCAGCGCCGTCCGCTTCCACGGGAAGGAAGGTCGTCATGAATAAGGATTTAACGGTGGGGAATCCGTCAACGGTTCTCTGGAAATTCTGCCTGCCCCTGTTCGGCAGCATCGTGTTTCAGCAGCTTTACAACATTGCCGACAGCTGGGTGGCCGGTAAATTCATCGGCCAGAATGCTCTGGCCGCCGTAGGCAACAGCTATGAGATCACCCTGATCTTCATTGCCTTCGCCTTCGGCTGCAACATCGGCTGCTCCGTGCTGGTGTCCCAGCTTTTCGGTGCCAGGGAATATGGCGATGTAAAGACCGCCGTGTCAACCGCCGCGCTGTCCAGCGGCGTGGTTTGCCTGCTGCTGATGTTGGTAGGCATTCTTGGCTGCGACGGCCTGCTGACGCTGATCAACACCCCTGAGGAAGTGTTCGCCGACTCGGCGCTGTATCTGGATATCTATGTCTGGGGTCTGCCCTTCGTATTTTTCTACAACATTGCCACAGGTGTTTTCTCCGCTCTGGGTGACAGCAAGACGCCCTTTGTATTCCTGGCGGCGTCTTCCTTAAGCAACATTGCCGTGGATATTCTGTTCGTTACGGCTTTCAAAATGGGCGTGGCAGGCGTGGCCTGGGCGACCTTCCTGTGCCAGGGCATCAGCTGCGTGCTGGCGGTGGCCGTGGTCATTCGCCGGTTGAAGCAGCTTCCCGGCGAGGGGAAGACCGTACTGTTTTCCGGTGAGCTGCTGGGTCGGTTCGTGGTCATCGCCATCCCTAGCGTTTTGCAGCAGAGCTTCATTTCCGTGGGCAACATCCTGATCCAGAGCGTCATCAATAGCTTCGGCACGGACATTATGGCGGGCTATTCCGCTTCCGTGAAGCTGAACAATCTGGTCATCACTTCGTTTACTACCATCGGCAACGGTATTTCCAACTATGCCGCCCAGAATCTGGGTGCAGGCAAGCTGACGCGGATCCAGGAGGGCTTCCGGGCGGCGCTGAAAATGGTATGGCTGATCTGCCTGCCCTTGGTGGCACTGTACTGCACCTGCGGCCGGGCGCTGATGAACTTCTTCATGGAGGACGCCACGGAGGCAGCGCTGGGCAGCGGAATGCGGTTTTTGTGGATACTGTCCCCCTTCTACTTTGTGGTCTCCGCCAAGCTGGTGGCGGACGGCATTCTCCGGGGGACGGGGAAAATGCGTCAGTTCATGGCGGCGACCTTTACCGACCTGATTCTGCGGGTGGTGCTGGCCTTTGTACTGTCGGGGACGGTGCTTGGTTCCACGGGCATCTGGTGTGCCTGGCCCATCGGCTGGACGGTGGCGACGGTGATTTCCATTCTGTTTTACCGGAAGGGCGAGTGGAACACCGTGCCGGAGGAAGTCCGTGAGGCACTGATGACGGAGAGTGCTTCCCTGTAACGCACGTCTATTGGCAATGGCATCGTCCCAAAAGAATTTGCAAGACATTTGACAATTTGCTTTTCCTGGGGTACAATATTGAGGTGACCGGGTCGGACAGCCGCGGACGCGTGCCGAAAGGTAGCGGATGAGGAAAGTCCGGGCTCCATAGGGCAAGGATAACGGGTAACGCCCGCCGAGAGTGATCTCAGGACAAGTG
>CAKTKF010000341.1 GCA_934569215.1 uncultured Oscillospiraceae bacterium | reverse complement strand
GGACAGGGATCCTTTTTTGCATGCAGATGCCCCAAATGCTTGAAAAGGAGGGGAGGTGTGGGAAGAATATATGCAGCGCTTAGTTGTGCATTTCAGCGACAATATCGCGGTAGGCGTTGGCCAGGCAGAACAGGTCAAGACCGATGGTGACGGAATCAAAGCCCATGGCGGCATATTTTTTCGCACTCTTTGCGTCGTTGCAGTAGATTGTGGAAAACTTCCCGTATTTTTTGCAGGTTTGCAGGATATGAAGAATGGTATCCTGCATCCGGGGGTCATCCAGCTTCAAGGGCATCCCCATTGCAATGGAGAGATCCAGAGGACCAACGAATATGCCGTCAACTCCGTCCATGGAAACGATCTCATCCAGATGTTCCAGACAGCCCAGAGTTTCACACTGCGGAAGAAGCAGGGTATCCTGGTTCTGGTGTTTCATGTAAGCTGCGATTCCGTCCGGCGTGAGTTCATTAGGATTCCAGCGTCCGTCACGGGTGGGAGCGTATCCGCGGCTGCCTACGGGCGTGAATTTGGCGTATTTGACCAATTGCCGAACCTGCTCCGGCGTTTCGATTGCAGGGACGATCAGACCCTTGGCTCCGGCGTCCAGCGGATGCAGAACAGCATCACGGGTGATGCTGTTGATGCGCACGATGGGGGTGATCCCCGCGGCGTCAGCAGCCGTGATCGCTTCTGCAATGAATTCGGTGGTCATTGTAGCATGTTCTGAATCGATCAGCACATAATCCAAGCCGGTGGTGCCTATAGCTTCGACGGCTGCAGTGGTCTTCAGCTGGGTGAATGTTCCGCAGGAGACCTGACCGTTTTTCTTTTTCTCGAGAAGTGTGTTCATGAATTCTACGCTCCTTACACGTTGATGCCCATAATTATACTGCCAGATATTGCATGCGGCAATATGAATTTTTGACTTGAACGTAAGAATTTTCAATTTGAAGGGACGGATAGCTATACATTTCATTTTGAGAGGGGCTGCCTCCAAATCACGGAGAATATGTGCCGCATGCAGCATGTCTGTTTACAGCCAAAGAAAAATATGGAAAAGGCGGAACTTTTGGCCGGGAATTTCGTCTATAGAGATAGAAGGCGGCGGGATGGCCGCCCAAAGGAGGATGATTATGAAAAGAAAGCTCTTTGCCTGCTTCCTTGCATGGACCATGATCCTGTCCCTGGCCGCCTGCGGCGGGTCTGGCAACAAGGCCGCCAGCAGCGCCAGCAGCGCAACGACCGCCGATTCCGCCCCGGCGGAAACGGAGGAGGGCTACTTCGACACCAACGGCAGCTATGACGATGCCGCTTCGGACAGTAGCGGCAGCGTTCTGGAGGACCAGAAGATCATCTACACCGGGACCCTGAATCTGGAAACCACGGATTTCGACAGCGCCGCCCAGGCCCTGACGGCCCTGGCGGACACTCTGGGCGGTTATCTGGAAAGCAGCACCGTGGGCAATGGGGGCCGGAGCTACCGCTGGGCGGAGTATACCGTCCGGGTGCCCTCCGCCCAATTCCAGAGCTTTCTGGACCAGGCCGGAGGGCTGGCCCACGTGACCTGGCAGAACACGGACCTGCAGAACATCACGGAGACCTATTACGACACGGAGGGCCGCCTGAAGACCCAGCAGATCAAGCTGGAACGGCTGCAGAAGCTGCTGGCCCAGGCGGAGAATATGGAGGACATCATCACCATCGAGTCCGCCATCTCTGAAACCGAGTGGAACATCGAGGACCTCTCCGGTACCCTGCGGCATTACGACGCCCTGGTGGACTTTGCCACCATCACCGTCAGTCTGCAGGAGGTCTACAAGTACTCCGATACCGAGGAACTGCCGGAGAATTTCGGCGACCGGCTGGGCAGCGCCCTGAGCCGGGGCTGGCATTCCTTTGTGGACGGCATGGCGGATTTCGCCGTGGCCCTGGCCTACAACTGGATGTGGATCAT
>CAKTKF010000340.1 GCA_934569215.1 uncultured Oscillospiraceae bacterium | reverse complement strand
CATCGGGATAAATGGTACCCTGGGCGAAAAAGTCCTCATTGGTGATGCCGAATTTCACGGCTTCATCCAGGAATACATACCCAAACTCCGCGCCGATGATCTGACGCTTGCGCTGGGGGTCTTCCACGCCCTTGAGCTTGTCCAGGAAGCGCTTTTCTGCGTCCACACGGACAAAGTGGATGTTCCACTTGGCGAAGGCGGCTTCTACTTCGTCGCCCTCATTTTTGCGCATACAGCCGTGATCCACAAAGACGGCGGTCAGCCGATCCCCTACCGCCTCGGCCAGCAGTGCCGCCAGGACGGAAGAATCCACGCCGCCGGACAGCGCCAGCAGCACACGCCCCTTTGGGCCAATGGTGTCCCGAAGCTGTGCCACGGTATTTTTGCAGAAATCCCCCATTGTCCAGGTACCCTTGGCGCCGCAGACCTCGTAGAGGAAATTGCGCAGCATCTGGCTGCCGAACTGGGTGTGGTTCACCTCCGGGTGGAACTGAACGCCGTAGAAGCCCCGGCTCTCGTCGGCAATGGCGGCGTTGGGGCAGGCATCGGTATGGGCAACCAGCGCAAAGCCTTCCGGCACCTTCGCCATGTAATCGCCATGGCTCATCCAGGAAATGGCCTGCTCTGGGATGCCCTTGAACAGCTTGCAACCGGTATCGTAATAGGTGACGGTCTTGCCGTACTCCCGGGCGGTATCCTCCTGCGCGGCCGTGACCTGACCGCCCAGCGTATGCGCCATCAGCTGGCAGCCGTAGCAAATGCCCAGGATGGGAACGCCCAGCCGGAACACTTCCGGGTCAACGTGGGGAGATTCCTCCAGATACACGCTGTTGGGGCCGCCGGTGAAAATGATGCCCATGGGCGCAAATGCGCGGATCTCGTCCAAGGTTGTGGTGTAGGGCTTGATCTCGCAGTAGACGTTCTGCTCCCGTACCCGCCGGGCGATCAACTGATTGTACTGTCCGCCAAAGTCCAGAATCAGGATTTTTTCTTGCATGCAGTGCTCTCTCCTTCCCTGCCGCGACGCCGGTTAAATATTGATCTCCGCCTGTTCGCTGTCGATACCGGCGATCAGAGGGGCTACCTTTTTCACATAGCTTTCCACTTGCTCCGCGCACCGGCCGGTGTACAGCATGGGGTCGAGAACGGACTCCATCTCCTGCTTCGTCATGCCGAACTCCGGATGGTTTGCCAGATCGGCCAGAAGATCCCAGCGTTCGCCGTTTTTCATCTTGGCCGTGGCGTCCATGGAGCAGGTGCGGATGATCTCGTGGAGCTGCTGACGGTCGCCGCCATGCTTGACGCCCTCCATCATCAGGTTTTCCGTGGCAATGAAGGGCAGATACTCCCGCACGGCCTTCTCCACGATTTTTTCGTTCACATGCAGACCGTCGGTGACGTTCTGTGCCAGCCGGAGAACGGCGTCGGCGCAGAGGAAGCCCTCGGGCATGGAGATACGCCGGTTGGCGGAATCGTCCAGGGTGCGCTCCAGCCACTGGGTGGAGGCGGTCATGGGGGCGTTCAGCGCGTCCGCCATCAGGTAGCGGGACAATGAGCAGATACGCTCGGAGCGCATGGGATTGCGCTTGTAGGCCATGGCGGAGGAGCCGATCTGGTTCTTTTCAAAGGGTTCTTCCACCTGACGGTCGTGCTGCAAAAGCCGAATGTCGTTTGCCATGCGGTAGCAGCTCTGGGCAATGGAAGAAAGGCAATTCAGGATGCGGCTGTCAAGCTTTCTGGGGTAGGTCTGGCCGCAGACATCGAAGCACTGACTAAAGCCAAAGTCGGCGCTGATGCGGCGGTTCATCTCGTCGATTTTTGCCGTATCCCCGTCAAACAGCTCCAGGAAGCTGGCTTCCGTGCCGGTGGTTCCCCGGCAGCCCAGGAATTTCATGGTTTCCACGACAAAATCCAGCTCTACCAGATCGCTGACGAAGTCCTGCATCCACAGCGTTGCCCGCTTGCCCACCGTGACCAGCTGGGCAGGCTGATAATGGGTGTAGCCCAGCGTGGGCG
>CAKTKF010000339.1 GCA_934569215.1 uncultured Oscillospiraceae bacterium | reverse complement strand
TTTTTCAGCACCAGCGTGGGCGTGGTTCTGTCGGAGGACAGCACCGTGATGGTTCCCACGCCGAACAGGCGCTGGAACAAGCTGCGTCTGGTGTCGATATCCCGCACCCGGTAAAGAAGGACTTCATCATCCTTGATGTTCAGAAATCCCTGGGACAGGAACAGCCGATCCTCGGACATCTGATAGCGGGTAAAGGACAGGGGCATCCCCAGATGACGCTTGCGGTCTTTCCAAAGGTATTCAATGGTAATGGACACTGTGCATTCCTCCCTTTTTTCTTTAGTTTACCTCTGTAAACGGGGAATGTCAAGAAAGGAATGCCGGAATACCCACATTTTCGCCTACAGAATCAAACAGATCAGCCCCGTCGCGCCCTCGTTGACGATTCTCGTCAGTGTCCCCCGGAACTTGCCTCTGACCTCCTCCGGCATTCCCAGCAGCTTTGTGGTCAGCCCCTCCTGAATCAGGTCGTACACGGATTTTCCGAAAATGTTGCTCTGCCACAGCTTTTCCGGGTCCTCGCCCATGAGGGAATTGACCAGATCCTGGGATTGCTTTTCGTCCCCCACCATGGGGTTGATCTCCGTGTCGATATCCACCCGCACCATGTGAATGGAGGGCGCCCCCGCCTTCAGCCTCACGCCGTAAGCGCCGCCCTTGCGGATGATCTCCGGCGTTTCCAGCTTCATTTCCTCCGCCGCGGGCATCACTACGCCGTAGCCCGTCGCCCGGACGGCGGAAAGGGCGTCGGAAATCTTGTCGTATTCCAGCTTGACCTGAGACAGCTCGGTGAGCAGCTGCAACAGCTGGGCGTCGCTGCGGATGGGCATTCCCGCCCGGGCGCTCAAAATCTCGTAGAACAGCGTCTCCGGGAACACGATGGCGCAGATCACGCTGCCGCTTCCCAAATCCACGCTGCGCAGGCTGTAGTCCTGCACCTGGGGCAGCTCCCGCAGTCCGGCCAGCACCCCTTCCGCCTGACCCAGGGTATGGATTTCCTCCGCCATCCCCAGAAGCGCCTGGTACAGCGCCGCCTTTACGGGATGCTCCGGCTCCAGCGCGTCCATCCACCGGGGGAGATGTACCCGCAGCTCGCTCATGGGGAAGGTGTACAGCAGCGCCTTCATGAGCTTCCCGATGCCCTCGGCGTCCAGCGCCTGACAGTCCGCCACGATGGGCTCCAGACCGAAGGTGCTTTGCAGATACGCCTTCACTTCCCCCGCCGCCTCCCCCGCCGGGTTGCGGGAGTTGACGATCACCAGGAAGGGCTTCCCCGTTTTCTGCATGTCGGTGATGGCGCGCTTTTCCGCCTGTACGTAATCCTCCCGGGGAATTTCCGTAATGGTTCCGTCGGTAGTCACCACGATGCCGATGGAGCAATGCCCCTCCATGACCTTTTTCGTCCCCAGCTCCGCCGCTTCCGTCATGGGGATCTCATGGTCGAACCAGGGGGTGGTCACCATCCGGGGCACGCCGTCCTCCTCCGCGCCCACTGCGCCGTCCACCATGTAGCCCACGGAGTCGATCAGCCGCACCCGCAGCTTTGTAACCCCGTCCGGGGAAATCTCCACCGCCTCCTCGGGGACGAACTTCGGCTCCGAGGTCATAATGGTCTTCCCGGAGCCGCTCTGGGGCAGCTCATCCCTGGCGCGTTCCTTGCGATAGGGGTCGGAGATGCCGGGAATCACCAGCTCCTCCATAATCCGTTTGATGAGGGTCGATTTTCCGGTACGCACCGGCCCGACCACGCCCACATAAATATTGCCGCCGGTTCTGGCAGCAATGTCCGCATAAATTTGATCCATAGCCAGCCTCCTTCTCGGCAGGAGAAAGGCTCCTGCGCTTGGTTAGTGCATGGTATGTCCCCGGCGGAGGGTTTAGAACCGGGCTTTGCGCGGCTGATCTTCTCAATGCGGATGCGCCCTGTTTTTTACTGAAGAAATGCAGAGATTTTGTGAAAAAATCATTTGACAAATGACGCAAAAGCCTATATAATATCTAGGCACGACTGTGAGA
>CAKTKF010000338.1 GCA_934569215.1 uncultured Oscillospiraceae bacterium | reverse complement strand
ATTCGTCCGTTGTTGCCCTATCTACAAGAATGCCCCCACTTTCGCTTATTGAAAGTGAGGGTTATTTGACAGACTGATCACCCCGGTATCCGTTCGGATACCGGGGTGATTTTGAGCCTATATAGCCATTATATAAATCTGACAGGGGTTCCATTCGTCCCACAGCGTTGGGAACACTTCCAGTTCCTTGAATCCCAGAGAGAGATAGAAGCGGTTGGTGTCGTCGTAAATAGAATATCTGCCCATCTGGACGGTTTTGACTTGGATAAAGGAATATCCCAGTCGTTTGGCTTCGGTTTTGGCCTGCTCAAAAAGCGCTCTGCCGATGCCTTGCCGGTGATATTCCTGCCGCACCCCCATGACGGCCAGCTCCACGGTATGCCGCCCGGTT
Organism: uncultured Oscillospiraceae bacterium; assembly: GCA_934569215.1. Classification (GTDB taxonomy): domain Bacteria; phylum Bacillota; class Clostridia; order Oscillospirales; family Oscillospiraceae; genus Faecousia. Next base: position 1,629 of record CAKTKF010000338.1, on the reverse strand, counting down.
TCTTTCAGATAGAGAAAGCCGACAGGAACATCGTCCGCAAAGGCGCAGAAGAATGGGCGGCCTTTGCTGTCCGCGATGTACGCTTCCGTAGCTTCCGGGATGCCAAACCAATCCGGAAGCGCTTCCAGAATGGCTCTTGCAATGCCCTGTTTCTCAATATCACTGTCAATTTTCTGTATTACCATTGGGATTGCTCACTTTCTTCCGCCGCAGCCATTCTTTAGCGGGGGCGGCGGCGTGTGTCTGGGTCGTTGCGGCCCACATCCTGAAACGACCCCGGTATCCATTCGGATACCGGGGTGATCGCTTATAAGTTGGATGCGACGCTCTTTCTGACCAGGGCGCGGTGGAGCTTGGCTTCTGCCAGGCGCAGGTCGGTGTCGGATGCGTTTTTGTCGTGGAGTACCTTCTCCGCTTTTTCCCGGGCGGCCTCCGCACGGGCGATGTCGATCTTGTCTGCCCACTCAAAGGTAGTGGGAACCAAGGTCACTTCACCCTTCGACACGCTGACCATGCCGCCGATGCACGCCGCCGTCCGGCGCTGTCCGTCGGATACGATGACGGCCTGTCCCATACCCAGGGGGGCAACATAGTTCATGTGACGGGCGAGAATGCCGACGTCGCCATTGATGGTGCGAACCAGCAGTTCCTCTGCCTGACCGTCATAAATCAGGCCGTCGGGAGTGACGATTTTCAGGTGGAAGGGTGTCATGCCTTCTCACCGCCCCGGTACTTGGCAACCACGTCGTCGATGGAGCCGGCGAACAGGAAGTAGGATTCGGGAATGTCGTCATATTTACCCGCAATGATTTCCTGGAAGGAGCGGATGGTTTCCTTCAGGGGGACGTACTTGCCCTGGTAGCCGGTGAACTGCTCGGCAACGTGGAAGGGCTGGCTGAGGAAGCGCTGCACCTTACGGGCGCGGTTGACCGTCAGCTTATCCTCTTCGGAAAGCTCGTCCATACCCATGATGGCGATGATGTCCTGCAGCTCCTTGTAGCGCTGGAGGATACTCTGCACCGCACGGGCAGTCTCATAATGCTCCTGACCGACGATCTCGGGGGTCAGGATACGGGAAGTGGAATCCAGCGGATCCACGGCGGGGTAAATGCCCAGAGAGGAAATGCCGCGGTCAAGAACCGTTGTGGCGTCCAGGTGGGCGAAGGTGGTAGCGGGGGCGGGGTCGGTCAGGTCGTCAGCAGGAACGTAGACGGCCTGAACGGAGGTGATGGAGCCTTCCTTGGTAGAGGTGATGCGCTCCTGCAATGCGCCCATTTCCGTTGCCAGAGTGGGCTGATAGCCGACGGCGGAGGGCATACGGCCAAGCAGCGCGGAAACCTCGGAACCGGCCTGGGTGAAACGGAAGATGTTGTCAATGAACAGCAGCACGTCCTGATGCTTCACATCACGGAAATACTCTGCCATGGTCAGGCCGGACAGACCGACACGCATACGGGCTCCTGGCGGCTCGTTCATCTGACCGAAGACCATGGCGGTCTTGGAGATAACGCCGGACTCGGTCATTTCGTTGTACAGGTCGTTACCCTCACGGGTACGCTCGCCAACGCCGGTGAAGACGGAATAACCGTTGTGGGCAGTGGCGATGTTGTAGATCAGCTCCTGAATCAG
>CAKTKF010000337.1 GCA_934569215.1 uncultured Oscillospiraceae bacterium | reverse complement strand
GGTCTGAAATCAAGGTGAGTCCTCTGCCGGCTTGTGCGCGGCATGAACGCCTAATATTTAAGGAGGACAATAAGATGGATTTGGTTAAGGCTCTGAACAGCCAGTACATGAAGGAGGAGCTGCCCGAAGTTAAGGTCGGCGACACCGTTCGTGTGCATGTGCGCATCAAGGAAGGCGCTCGTGAGCGTATCCAGGTGTTTGAAGGCACCGTTATCGCCCGTAAGCACGGCGGCATCGGTGAGACCGTCACCGTTCGCCGTATCTCCTACGGCGTGGGCTGCGAGAAGGTTTTCCCCCTGCATTCTCCCAACGTTGCCATGATCGAGACCGTCCGCAAGGGCAAGGTTCGTCGGGCAAAGCTGTACTACCTGCGCGACCGCGCCGGCAAGGCTGCCAAGGTCAAGGAGAAGGTCTAAGCTGCAATTCAATAAAAAAAGAGGGCTTTGCCCTCTTTTTTTATTACGCCGTGGGGGTTTTCCGCTGATACTAGTTTTTAACAAAACGGTTAAAAACCGTTTTATCCGGCTGCTGTTTCAGCAGCCGGCGGCGTAGCCGCAAAAAAACGTAAGTCCATACATTTCTCGCCGCCACCGGCGGCCTGCGAAGGATTCGCAGGATAAAATGGTTAACACCATTTTATCGAGAAATCGTATGATTGGGCGATATGTGGGAAATATTTACATTTTATTATAGAAAACAGGCGCTTATTGTGCTATACTAAAGAGAAGATATCCCAACGGCGCAGGCTTTTTTATGGGAGGGACGCTATTATGGCGGAGAAGAGGAAGAAAAAGGAAGAGGAAAAACTGGGTTGGCAGAAAAGTGTGCTGCTGTATGCCCATGATATGCTGTATCTGCTTTTGATCGTGATGCTGCTGTTTCTGCTGGTGTTTCGGATCATCGTGGTCTCCGGCGGAAGTATGCGGATGACGCTGCTGGACGGAGATTATCTGCTTCTGCTGAACAATACGTTTTATCATAACCCTCAGCGGGGGGACATTGTCGTCATCAGCAAGGAATCCTTTGATGAAGGCAAGCCCATTGTCAAGCGGGTCATCGCAACTGAAGGGCAGACCGTGGATATCAATTTTGAAACCGGAGAAGTTTCCGTGGACGGTGAGGTACTCCAGGAGGACTATATCAACGCGTTGACCACCGTGGACGGCGGCGTTCACTTCCCGCTGACGGTGGCAGAGGGCTGCATTTTCGTTCTGGGGGACAACCGGGGCATTTCCAAGGACAGCCGTTACCCCGACGTGGGGCAGATCGACAGGCGGGAAGTGCTGGGCAAGGCGATTTTCCTGATGTATCCCGGCACGGACGAGGGGACGTATCCCAGAGAATTTGAGAGAGTCGGAGCGGTATAATGACAGATAACATGAACATTCAGTGGTATCCCGGCCACATGACCAAGACCCGGCGGCAGATCGAAGCGGACCTGAAGCTGGTGGACGCGGTGTGCGAGATCGTGGATGCCCGGATTCCCGTTTCCAGCCGGAATCCGGATATTGACGCCATCTGCGGGGGAAAGCCCCGGATGATCGTTCTGAACCGTATGGATTTGGCAGACCCCGCCGCCACGAAAAGGTGGGCGGAGTATTTTAAGAAAAAAGGTATGGCGGTCATCGCCACGGACTGCAAAACGAAAAAGGGAATTTCCGCCTTTACCCCCGCCGCACGTCTGGCCTGCGCCGAAAAGCTGGAACGGGACGCCAAGCGGGGGATGAGCCGTCCCCTCCGGGTGATGGTGGTGGGGATTCCCAATGTGGGCAAGTCTACGCTCATCAACCAGATTTCCGGCCGCAAGAGCGCGAAGGCGGAAAACCGTCCCGGCGTGACCCGGGGCAAGCAGTGGGTGACGGTGGACAGCGGGCTTCAGCTGCTGGACACTCCCGGCATCCTGTGGCCGAAATTTGAAGACCCGGAGGTGGGCATGATGCTGGCCTACACCGGCGCGGTCAAGGAAGGCGTCATTGACCTTGAGGAGCTGGCGTACCGTCTGATGGAGCTGCTGCATCAATTCTATCCCCAGACCCTGATGGAGCGCTACA
>CAKTKF010000336.1 GCA_934569215.1 uncultured Oscillospiraceae bacterium | reverse complement strand
ACGATCTCCAGAGGGCGGATGTGCTGGTTCTCTGCCCGGGTCTTTCGCATGACGAAAATGTTTTCCTGCTGCAGAATGCCCGCTGCCGGCAGGTCGTTGGGAATCTGAATGGGCATACGCTTTCCTCCTGATTACACGTTCTCCAATGCCTGGGCGATGTCCTCAATAAGATCCTGGGCGTTTTCCAGACCGCAGCTCAGACGGATGAGGTCGGCGCCGACACCGGCGGCGTCCAGCTCCGCGTCGGTCATCTGACGGTGGGTGGAGGAGGCGGGGTGCAGGCAGCAGGTATGGGAATCGGCTACGTGGGTCTCGATGGCACCCAGCTTCAGGTGCTTCATGAATGTCTCGGCTGCTTTCCGTCCGCCGTAGAGACCGAAGGAAATGACGCCGCAGGTGCCGTTCGGCATGTACTTATGGGCAAGATCGTAATATTTGTCGCCCTTCAATCCGGCGAATTTCACCCACTTGACCTTTTCGTGACCCTGCAAAAATTCCGCCACGGCCTGGGCGTTGGCGCAGTGCTGCTTCATGCGGAAGGGCAGGCTTTCCAGACCCAGATTCAGCAAAAATGCGTTCTGGGGAGACTGGACGCAGCCAAAGTCCCGCATCAGCTGGGCGGTACACTTGGTGATGAACGCGCCCCCAAGGCCGAAGCGCTGGGTGTAGGTAACGCCGTGGTAGCTGTCGTCAGGGGTACACAGGCCGGGGAATTTATCCGGGTAGGCCGTCCAGTCGAATTTGCCGCTGTCTACGATGGCGCCGCCCAGAGCGGAGGCGTGGCCGTCCATGTACTTGGTGGTGGAGTGGGTGACGATGTCCGCGCCCCACTGAAAGGGCTGGCAGTTGATGGGGGTGGCGAAGGTATTGTCCACAATGAGAGGAACGCCGTGGGCGTGGGCTGCCCTGGCGAACTTTGCAATGTCCAGCACCGTCAGGGCGGGGTTGGCAATGGTTTCGCCGAACACGGCCTTGGTATTGGGGCGGAAGGCGGCGTTCAGCTCCTCCTCGGTGCAGTCCGGGTCGATAAAGGTGGTTTCCAGACCCATTTTCTTCATGGTGACGGAGAACAGGTTGAAGCTGCCGCCATAGATGGCGGAGCTGGCAACAATGTGGTCACCGCAGCCGGCAATGTTAAACACCGCCATAAAATTTGCCGCCTGTCCGGAACCGGTGAGCATGGCGGCAGTGCCGCCCTCCAGAGCGCAGATTTTGGCGGCGACGGCGTCACAGGTGGGGTTTGCCAGACGGGAATAGAAATAGCCCTCGGCTTCCAGATCGAAAAGCTTTCCCATATCCTCGGAGGTGTCATATTTGAACGTGGTACTTTGAACGATGGGAATTTGGCGGGGTTCGCCGTTTTTTGGCGTATAACCGGCCTGAATGCACAATGTTTCGGGACGCAGCTTGGAATCCATGAGAAATCACCTCATAATGTAATTTATTGTCTATTGTAAACGTTCGGAGGGCGTTTGTCAACGTCTGACCGACAGGTTGCCGCCGACGCAGAAAACCACCGCAATTCCGACGGAACTGCGGTGGCTTGGATAGCAAGGGGAGAGAAAATGCATGCCTGCTATTTTCCCAATCGTAACGCCGATAGTAACCGGGATGGTAACCGGCGAGGATTCGGGGATTTTTGCGGGATTTTAGAGAAATTGAAAAAGCGGTTTCAAGAGACTTTTATAGAAATAAAGTACCCAAACTCCTGATTATACAGGAATTTGGGGTACTTTGGCGGAGTGAGAGGGATTTGAACCCTCGCGCGCTTTTTAGACGCCTACTCCCTTAGCAGGGGAGCCCCTTCGGCCTCTTGGGTATCACTCCGAATAAAAAGAAAAGTATTCATTTGATTGCCAAAGTATTCTAGCATATGGCACAATGTTTGTCAAGCACAAATCTCGCCTATGCGTCAAAGCCCTTGACATTTTTCCCTCCGGATGGTATATTTTATGCAGTTTGGAGAGATGTCCGAGCGGTTTAAGGAGCCAGTCTTGAAAACTGGTGATGGGGCAACCCACCGTGGGTTCGAATCCCACTCTCTCCGCCAAAAT
>CAKTKF010000335.1 GCA_934569215.1 uncultured Oscillospiraceae bacterium | reverse complement strand
CCCCAGAGCATGATGGCCAGGTATTTCAGGCCATGATCCAACGCCCCGGCGGCGGTGGCGGCCTCGCCCTCGCCGGTGAGGTAAAGCCCGATCAGATTGGTGCCACCCAGCAGGAAAATGGCCGCGCCCACCAGAGAAAGGATGATACAGATCAGGAACTTAAACCGGAAGGTGTGACGGATGCCCTCGTCATCCTTGGAGCCGTAGAACTGGGCGGTGAAGATACCCGCGCCGGAGCTGGCACCGAAAATGCACAGGTTGAACACGAACAGCAGGCCGTTGACGATGGAAACGCCGCTCATGGGAACGGTGCCAACCTGGCCAACCATAATGTTGTCCAGAAGGGACACAAAGTTGGAAATGCCGTTTTGGATAATAATGGGGACGGCTACCCCAAAGACACGGCGGTAAAACGCCTTGTCTCCGATGTAACGATGACGCATAAAAACCTCAAATCAGAATTTTTCAGACAGGGCTGGGCAGGCTCCCCGGAATGGGGGAGCCTGCCTGAAATGTACGCGTAAAATCAGATTTCCTTTCCGCCGATGAAAACGCGCTTGCTGGAATAATCTGCGTTGGTGACGACGAAGTCTGCCAGCTTGCCGGTCTCGATGGTACCGACCTTGTCCGCCGCGCCGATGGCCTTGGCGGGGTTGAAGGTTGCCGCGCGGACGGCCTCCTCCTCGGGGACGTTCCACTTAACGACGTTTTGCAGGCAAGTCCACAGGTTGGTGGCGGAGCAGGCAATGGTGCCGTCGGCCAGCTTGGCCACGCCGCCCCGGAGCCATGCGTCCTGACCGCCCAGTTGGAACTTGGTCCCCTCCGGCTCACCGGCGCAGCGGCCGGAGTCGGAGATCAGCACCATCCGGTCGCGGAACATGGTGAAGGCCAGACGGACGGAAGCGGGGTGGACATGGTAGCCGTCGCAGATGATCTCGGCCTGAACCCCCAGAGTCTCCACCGCGGCGGGAATAACGCCGGGATTGCGGTGATGAATGGGGGGCATGGCGTTGTACAGGTGGGTCAGGTGGGTGGCACCGGCATCGATGGCTGCTCTGGCATGGTCATAGTCGGAGTCGGTGTGGGCGATGGAGACGGTACACAGCTCCTTGGCCTTGGCGACGAATTCCGCCGCGCCGGGCAGTTCGGGGGCGACATCCACAATGCGGACAAGGCCGCCGCAGCCCTCGTACAGCTTCTGAAAGCCCTCAAAATCCGGATCCTTCAGATAGTCGGGGTTTTGGGCGCCCCGCTTCTTGTAGGAGAAGTAAGGCCCCTCCATCTGGATGCCCATGAGACGGGACAGTCCCTCGGGGGCTTCGGCGTGGAGCTGCTTCGCGGTGGCGAAAGCCTTTTCCAGCACGTCGTAGGGCAGGGTCATGGAGGCGGGGGCGAAGGAGGTGACGCCGCACTTGGCATAGAAGGCGGCCATCCGCTTGAGTCCCTCGTAATCGCCGTCAGAGAAGTCCGCGCCGGAATTGCCGTGGCTGTGGATGTCAATCAGGCCGGGAATGACGGTGGCACCGCCAAGGTCAACGGCGTCGGCGGGGACGTTTTCGGGGAGGACTTCACCGAACAGGCCGTCCCGCACGGCAAAGGCACCGGTATGGAACCGGAAATCGGAAGTAAAAATTCGCGCGTTTTTGTAAAACATGGTCTTTCTCCTTTTCATGCCGAATAGTTTTCGTATGAGTATGGTAGCACGCCGCAGCAAAAAAAGCAATCCGGAATCGAGGAGTTTTCCTAAATCTTTTCCTTTGTCGAATTGCGCCGTGTTACCCTTGACTTTTTTCACTGGGGCGGTATAATGAATTCAGGATTATTCCCAGAAAAAAGGAGCGGAAATTCTATGTATTATCATATGAACATTGCGGGTCTTGATCGGGACTTGCCCATCTGCCCGGTAAGCGATTCCCTGTACATCGCCGGGTTCGTGATTTTCGGCGACCAGGAGCTGACCGTGGCCTGCGCCCGGGAGCTATTAAAGCGTGCGCCGGAATATGACTACATCATCACCGCCGAGGCCAAGGGCATTCCTCTGGCTCACGAAATGGC
>CAKTKF010000334.1 GCA_934569215.1 uncultured Oscillospiraceae bacterium | reverse complement strand
CGGGCGGCGCGGGCTTCGCCGGTGGAGTAGGCGGGGAAGTTATAGTGATGGATATACCGCTTGGTATCCTCGGGGTAGATGGTGTCGATCTTCTGAGCGGCGGACAGGGTGTTCAGGGTGCAGATGGAAAGCACCTGTGTCTGACCGCGGGAGAACAGGCCGGAGCCGTGAACTCTGGGCAGCACGCCGACCTCGGCGTCCAGGGGACGGATTTCGTCCATGCCGCGGCCGTCCACACGCTTGCCCTGAAGCAGCCACTTCTTGACGACCTTCTTCTGCATCTTGTACAGGCAGACCTCGATATGGGTGTCGAAGTCCTCGTACTTCTCGCCGAACTTCTCCTGGAAGTCCAGCCGGGCGGCGGTCAGACGCTCCTCCCGGACGTTCTTGTCGGGGGTGTCCAGAGCGTACTCGATCTTATCCAGGCCGTAGGCCATCAGATCGTCCAGCAGCTCGTGGTTGACGGCGGCCTTCTCGAAGGTGAACTTGGGCTTGCCAATCTCGGCCACGATGGAGTTGATGAACTTGACAATCTCCATGTTGGCCTCGTGGGCGACCCGGATGCACTCGTAGACGATGTTCTCGGGGGCTTCCCTGGCCTCGGTCTCGATCATGACCACCTTCTCGAAGGTGGAGGAGATGCACACGAAGCAGTCGGCGGCGTCCCGCTCGTCGGAGGAGGGGTTGATGATATACTTGCCGTTCAGATGGGCGACGTTGGTGGTGGCCACGGGGCCGTTCCAGGGAACGTCGGAGCAGGCAATGGCGATGGAAGCGCCCAGGGACGCCACGATCTCCACGGGGTTATCATAGTCGTTGGCAAGAACGGTGCAGGTCACGACGGTGTCGTTGCGCAGCTCCTCGTCAAAGAGGGGACGCATGGGGCGGTCGATGATGCGGCTGTTCAGGATGCCCCGCTCGGAGGGCTTGCCCTCCCGGCGGTTAAAGGAGCCGGGAATGCGACCCACGGAATACATACGCTCCTCGAACTCGATGGTCAGGGGGAAGTAGTCGATTCCGGCCTTGGGGATGGGGTTGCAGGTGACGGTGGTGAGCACGACGGTGTCGCCGTAGCGGCAGATGCACTCGGCGTCGGCCAGCTCTGCGACCTTACCGGTTTCCACGGTAAAGGCACGGCCGCCGATTTCCGTCTCGTAAACGTGATGGTTGGGATACTGTTTGCGGGTGATCATTGGTTTACCTCCTAGTTGTTTTATTTGTACGGGAGGTTTAGCACTTGAATCTGCGGTCGGATTCCGGCGGCACATTCAACTGCTAAAGCATCTCCCGTGATTTACGGATTGGCAGAGACACGAAGAAAAGGGGCGACGACAGTCGCCCCCTTAAATCTCTTACTTACGGATACCCAGCTTGGCGATCACAGCACGGTAGCGGTTGATGTCCTTCTTGGCCAGATAGTCCAGCAGACTGCGGCGCTTACCGACCATCATCAGCAGACCACGGCGGGAGTGGTTGTCGTGCTTGTGGACGCGCAGATGCTCGGTCAGCTCGTTGATACGGGCAGTCAGGATGGCGATCTGAACCTCGGGGGAACCGGTGTCGCCTTCGTGGGTCGCGTTGTCCAGGATGACCTGGGTCTTCTTTTCCTTCTGAATCATGATTTTTCCACCTTTCAAATCGGTAGCCCGGGAGCCAAGTAGGGGCCGGTGAAGTGCCGCATGGGCGTTGTCCCACAACTGAGCAACGGGCGCAAAAATTGTGTCTGGTCATAACCAGCTTTTCGAGTATATCACAAGTTTGCCCAAAAGTAAAGGAAAAGTTTCACTTTCTCGGGCAGAATTATTTCAATGCGCTTTGTGCAGTTTTTCCTTGAAATAGTCCCGGACGTGCATCATCTCGTCCCCGGCGAGAGCCTTTTTCATGTTGCCGATGTGCATCACGTCCAGCACCGCTCCGGCGCAGATGGCCGTGAGGATTTTTGCCGGTGCTTCGCCGAAAAGGTACATCAGCAGGGGCAGGGCGATGCCCACCGTTATGGGGAAGATCACCGTGCAGTCGAAAATCCACATGACCGCCCATCCGGCGCACAGCACGATGGG
>CAKTKF010000333.1 GCA_934569215.1 uncultured Oscillospiraceae bacterium | reverse complement strand
TTCTCCGTAATGCCGAATTCGGCCGCATTGGCCTCCAGCTTTGCGGCGTAAACCACGCCTTCTGCCCGATAGAAGGCAAACCGGCCGTCCACCGTGGCATCCTCCTCCCGGCTTCCGCCGGTCAGAACATAAATGGAAAACACATCCAACGCCTGCCGGTAGTCCTCGTCCCACACGTAGAACGTATACCGTCCGCCGTCCTGATCTACCGATACCCGCGCCGCCCAGCTGCTCGCCAGCTGCATGTACCAGCCGCCCAAATAATTGTGGAAGGTAAAGAGCTTGTCCATCTCCCTGCCCTCCAGGTCCATGGCGAACCAGCGGATGAGAAACTTCTGCTTCTCCTCATGTTCCGGAGAAATGCGCTTCATGGTAATCAGGCTGGGAAGCTCCATCACGCCGTCGCCGTCGATGTCTTCGGCGTACACATAGTAATTTCGCAGGGTCTGGACGCTGGTGTCCGAATCCCGGGAATAGGAAATATTGGAAAACCGATCGTTCCGCCAGGCAAAAACATCCGTCACAATGGCGCTTTCGTTTACCGCGCTGGCGACGAATACCGCAGGGGTTCCACCCAGCAGCCGTCCCTCCGTGATCCGCCGGATGTGGGATGCATTCTCCGACACGTTGACCTCCACCGAGCGTTCAATGCTGCCGTCCTGCACGCGGTACAGCACCGCGGAGCCTGTCCCGGTTTCCGATTCGCCGGGGAGAATGACCATCAGCTCACTGCACCCGTCGTCATCCAGGTCGCAGGTGAGAAATTTGGAGTAGCCCACCATCATCAGCTGCTCAGCGCTGCCGCCGGAAAAGGAGTACACCGACACACTGCGCAGCACCTGATCGCTGAGCTGCCGCCCAACCACCAGCTCGTAGCCGGGGGCGTCGTCCATCTGCACGTATTCCACCTGCTCAAAGGCAGAGCCGTTGCTCTGGATGACCTCCATCAGGCGGCACGTGCCGTCCTCCTCCTGCCGGAAAATCAGCACCTGCAAAGGGTTGGCAGAGCTTCCCTGGGCAAAGACGATATATTCCTCCACGCCGTCGCCGTCCAGATCGGCCATCTGCACCGTCTGCTGGTTTTCCCCGGAGACCGGCGCGGAGTAGCTCAGGCCGTACATGGCGGAATCGATGGCGGACTGCAAACTGTCGTACTCCTTCGACCGCTTTGGCAGCGCATACATTTCATCCACCGTCTGCAAGGCACAGCCGGTCAGCAAAATCGACGTGAGGATGAGCAGCGGAAGCAGCCATATTCGCTTTTTCACGGCATCAACTCCTCTTGATTAACTATTATACCACAATATGTTCTAAAAGAAAAGCTATTTCAGCACAACATTCGCTTCTCCAAGCACATTTTTCAGCTCGGTAAGCATAGTATCCCGAATGCAGCACCGGGTACCCCTGCGCCGTCCCGTATCCGCAAAGTAAAGCACCGCAGTGCTGTCCCCGGGGAACATGTTCAGGATGCACCGGATCTTGGGATACAGCATTCCTTCCTCCCCTGGCAGGCGGAGGTACAGCGTGCCGCTCTTGTCCGTCTGCTGCGGCCGCTCCGGCGGCGCGCTGCCGTCGGCGTAGTCCGAAATAGGACGGGCGCGGTTGATGACGATCTGCGGCTCCTTGTCGTCCCGAAGGGACAGCCGCCCGGTGATGACCACGGCTCTGTTTTCCCGGAGATAGCCGCCGTATTGATCCAGCACATTGGAGAACGCCAGCATCTCCATGGACGCCGTATCGTCTTCTACCGTGATATAAGCCATCATAGAATTGTTCCGGGTGGTTTTCATTTTCACAGTTTGGACGATGCCCGCCACGCTGATGATCTGGTCGTCCTGGAAGCCGTTGTCCTCTTCCATGAGACTGCCGATGTGTACCACATGGGTGTTGCGCAGGTACGGCCGGTAATCGTCCATGGGGTGGCCGGAAATGTAGATGCCAGTAGTCTCCTTCTCCATGGAGAGAAGCTCTCCCTTGTCCAGCTCCCTGAGCTTGGGGATCGGCACCTTGCCCGCTTCGTCGTCCTCGTCCAGCATGGCAAACAGCCCCATCTGCCCTTCCAGA
>CAKTKF010000332.1 GCA_934569215.1 uncultured Oscillospiraceae bacterium | reverse complement strand
ACGCCCCACATGCAGTGCAGCCAGCTCATGTGCTTGCTCTTGTAGTGCAGCGCCACGTAGTTATTCAGAGAAGCGTCTACGCTCCCCGCGCCCAGCCCGTAGGGAACCGCCCACAGGCAGAGCTGCCAGAAGGCGCCGCTGGCGGAAAATCCCCAGAGCGCCACGGCGGTCATGGCCACGCTGATGGCCGTGACCTTCCCCGTACCCAGCCGCCGGGTCAGCCGGTCGCTTTGCAGACTGGAAACGATGGTTCCCAGGGCGATGATCATGGAGATGATACCGGCATAGGAAACCGGCACACCCAGCTGGGGATACATGGTCGGCCACGCGGAGCCAAGCAGGGAATCCGGCAGTCCCAAACTGATGAAGGACAGATAAATGATGACGAGCAAAAGCTGAAACATGGTAAAAACCTCACGGATTTCTATTTTTTGAATACGGTTCCGGTAGATTCAGAAATGGCTCATTTTCTGAGATTCCGAATCAACATACTGAAATCTCGGCCCATGGTAGCCGTCCCGGTCTACGGTTTCGCTCCACATGGCGGCGGGGCGCACCCACAGGCCGTGCTCGCCGTACAGTGCGCGGTAGACCACCATCGGCTCCCGGGTCTCCGAGTGGAGGGCGGTTCCGATCACTTCATAGAAATTGCCCTTGAAATGCCGATACAGGCCGGTTTGGATGTCCATAGAGTCCCTCCTAGGGAAACGCGCCGGAGAAAATCTCCGGCGCGCAATGTCGTATTTCCAGTTTCCTTACCCTGCCTTGGGAACGTTGCCGCCTCTTGCGGTCATGTCCACGACCATGTTGGGATCGAACAGACCTCTGTCGGTGAACCGCTCCTTATACCAGACCATGGTCTCACCGGTGACCATCAGACGCTTCTGACGGACGTAGGTGTTATTCACCTCGGTACTGGGATCCTTGCTGTTGGAAATGAAGTAGCGGAAACCGGTCTGATACATGACGTTGAAGGACGCGCCGGTGTAGTCGGAAAGATCGCTGGCCTGAGCAAAGACAAAGGTGTCAATGTTGCCGATGATGGGCGTGATCTGCTGTGTCCAGCTTTGCAGGTCGGCGGTAATGCCTGCGGAGTTCATATCCCGGTACTTGCCGTTTTCGTAGGTGTAGCAAGCCAGACGGTAGCCCTTGGCCTTCAGCGCTTCCACGATGGCGATGGCGCCGGCCTTCTCCTGCTCATAGAAGTCGTTGCCCTTGGTGCTGACGTAAGAGGTGTTGCAGCGATAGCCGAAGATACCCTGGCTGCCGGTCACGGCCAGGATGGCGCGGGCGCCGCGGTAGGAGAAGTCGGGATGGGCTTTGATGAAGTCCTCCAGAATGGGGACAAAATCGTAATTGCCGGTCAGGGTATTGTTGCTGCTGTCGATGTACTCGGCCTTGATATCGCCGTTCGCATCCAGAACCAGCTTGTTGGCAAAGCCTGCGCCGCCTGCGTCGGCCACGCCGTCGTTGTTGCTGTCGACCATGTACTCAAAGTAGTTGACCATGGTTTCGGTGAGCATAACGGGCTTCTTCCCCTGGGGAAGGAAGATGGATTTGGCCTCGTACTGATCGGTGCCGGAAACGGTCTGCCCGACGCTTACGAAGTCGTCAAAGTCCACCAGTACGTAGTTGTTGGCGTAAAGCTGCTCCAGAATCTTGGAGAACTCGTCGATGGTGACAAAGTTCTGATTGTACTTTCCGCCCAGCTCCTTATCGTTGAAGGCGCGGGCGGGATCGGCGATCAGCACGTGGAAGCTGAGGTTGGGAATCTGGGAGTAATCCTTGTACTCAACCAGAGAGTTCATTGCGTTGACGTACTCCGCGCGCTTTGTGCTCATATCGGGGTAGTTGGCAATATCCGCAAAGGAATCCAGCTTTTCGATGGCGCCCTCATAGTCATAGTTGGCGGCCAGCTCGGCGGCCTCGTCCATGATCCGCTGATATTCCTCCTCCGCCGCCTGGGCGCTGCTGATGGAGGCTTCGATCTCGTTCTTTTTGATGGCGTCGTTGACCCGCTTCTGCTCGATGGCATTGGAAATCGCGCCGATGACGAAGGAGAGAATCAGAATCAG
>CAKTKF010000331.1 GCA_934569215.1 uncultured Oscillospiraceae bacterium | reverse complement strand
TCCTCCCCCTTCCCGGAATCGGTCAGCTCCATGAAAATGTCCTCAAGGCTCGCCTTCCCGGCGGTCATGCGCAGGATGGCCTTTCCCGCTTTACTGAATGCGAAGAAGATGTCCCGGCAGATTTCATTTTCCGCCGGAACGTCCAGCTCCAGCGTCACGTCGCAGGCGCCGTCCTGCCGGGCCTTTGCCGTCAAATTTACAATGTGGGAAACGCCGGAGAGGATGCCGGGGATTTCTTCCTCCGCCGCCTCCGCGGTCAGCTCCACGGTGCTCTTTCCCGCAAACAGCCGTTCCAGGTTCTCCGGGGTGTCGCAGGCCACCAGCTTCCCCTTGGAGAGAATCAGAATGGTGGTGCAGACCTGCTGCACCTCCGAGAGAATGTGGCTGGAAAGAAGGACGGTGCGCTCCTTCCCCAGCTGACGAATCAGCTCCCGTATCTCCGTGATCTGCCGGGGGTCAAGCCCTACCGTGGGTTCGTCCAGAATGATGACCTCCGGGTCGCCCAGCACCGCCTGGGCAATGCCCACCCGCTGGCGGTAGCCCTTGGACAGGTTCTTCATCAGCCGGTCGGCAACATCCAGTGTGCCGGTGACGGTCATGACCCTGTCCAGCTCCGCTGAAATGTTCTTTTCCGGGATGCCCTTTGCCCGCGCCACGAAGCGCAGATATTCCTTTGGCGTTCTGTCCAGATACAGCGGCGGCTGCTCGGGAAGATAGCCGATAAGGCGCTTGGCCTGGGCGGCGTCCTGGAAGATATCATAGCCGCCGATGACCACCTCGCCGGAGGTGGCGGCAAGGCAGCCGGTCATAATGTTCATGGTCGTGGATTTTCCGGCGCCGTTCGGGCCGAGAAAGCCGTAGATCTGCCCCTTCTCCACGGTGAAGGACAGGTCGGACACGGCGGTATGACTGCCGTAGCGCTTGGTCAGATGCTTTACTTCGATCAACGCGGTTCCCCCTTTTGTTGCTGGGCGCTGCCCATACTCGCCTCCGATTATAGTACCGGAAGCTGAAAGGACTCTTAAAAAAATGTTACGCGTCTGTGAATAAACGCAGCCGGGACGGCGGTACCGTCCCGGCTAAGATTTACGCCGCAGGAAGCTGGACAAAGAAGGTATTGATTCCGTCCGCGCTTTCCGCCCAGATCTTTCCGCTGTGCTTGGAAACAATGCTGTCCGCGATGGACAGTCCCAGGCCGTAGCTGTGGTTCATGCTCCGGGCCTTGTCCATGCGGTAAAACCGCTTGAAAATATTCTTCAAATTCTCCTTAGATATGGCGTCCCCGGCGCTTGCCACGGAGAGCAGGCAGTGGCTCCCCTGCCGCCGCAGGACAACCCGCACCGTGGAATCGGCGGAAGCGTACTTGGATGCGTTGTCCAGCAGGATGTCCGCCACCTGTTTCAAGTGCTGCTGGCTGCCCTTGACAAAGAGGTTTTCCTCCACATTGCTTTCCAGGGTCAGACCCTTCTCAAAATACACCGGCTCGAAGGGCAGCAACGCGTCGCTTACCAGCTCGCTGAAATTCAGGCGGGAAAAGACCATATTCTGCCCGCCGTTGTCCACCCGCGCCAGCTCCAGAAGGCTCTCCACCAGTCCCCGCATCTGATGGGACATGGTCATGATGCTGTCCACGAACCGGCTGCGGGCCTGTTCGTCGTACTCCGGCTCCTGCAAAAGCTCCGCGTTGGTCAGAATCACCGTCAGGGGCGTTTTCAGCTCGTGGGAAGCGTCCGCCACAAATTGGCGTTGCTGGTTCCACGCCGTCTCCACCGGCTTCACCGCCCACCTTGCCAGCAGGAAGGACAGCCCCAGAAACACGGCGAAGCCCAGTACGCCGATGAGAATACAGGTATTCGTCAGGCTGCGCATGGTGGCAAGCTCGCTGGACATGTCCACGAACACGATGGTCTGCCCGAAGGGCGTGGTGCGCTTCTGAAAGCGCAGGCTGTAGTCCTTCAGGATGCCGGTATCCTCGCCGGAATTCAGGGCAAGGGTGATGATTTCCTGAATGGCCGCCGTATCCGTCAGGTCATAGTAGCCGCCAAAGCTGGCAGACAGCTCGCCCAGGGTGTTGACGCTTACATA
>CAKTKF010000330.1 GCA_934569215.1 uncultured Oscillospiraceae bacterium | reverse complement strand
ATACTGCCGGTACTCGTCCAGCGTCGTCGCGCCGATGCAGTGCAGCTCGCCCCGCGCCAGCATGGGCTTGAGCAGGTTGCCCGCATCCATGCTGCCCTCGGTTTTGCCCGCGCCCACAATGGTGTGCAGTTCATCGATGAACAGGATAATCCTGCCCTCGGACTTCTTCACCTCGTTCAGCACGGCCTTCAGCCGTTCCTCAAATTCGCCCCGGTACTTGGCGCCCGCGATCAGCGCACCCATGTCCAGAGAGAAAATGGTCTTGTCCTGCAGCTGCTTGGGGACGTCCTTCTTCACGATTCGCTGGGCAAGTCCCTCGGCAATGGCGGTTTTGCCAACGCCGGGTTCGCCGATCAGGACAGGATTGTTCTTCGTCTTCCGGGACAGAATGCGGATGACGTTCCGGATTTCCTCGTCACGGCCGATAACCGGATCCATCTTCTGCTCTCTTGCCCGCTTGACCAGATCGGTGCCGTACTTTTCCAGCGCGTCGTAGGTTCCCTCCGGGTTGTCGGTGGTGACGCGCTGATTGCCCCGAACCTCCTGCAAGGCTTTCAGAACACGTTCCCTCGTAATCTGATAGGTCTTGAACAGCTCCTTCACGCCGCCCCGGGCAGTTTCCAGAAGTCCAAGAAACAGATGCTCCACGGACACATATTCATCCTTCATGGTCTGCGCCTGCTGCTCCGCCGCATTGAACGCGGCCTGCACGTCGGCGCTGACGTAAAAGCTGTCCATTGCCTGACTTGTCCGCACGCCGGGAATCTTCCGCAGCTCGGCTTCCGCCGCCGCTTCCAGACTTTCCACCGTAACGTCCATCTTTTTCAGCAGCTGGGGGATCAGACCGCCCTCCTGCTGCAACAGTGCCAGAAGCAGATGCACCTGCTCCATCTGCTGATGAGAATTCTGCACCGCCAGCTGCTGCGCGCTCTGGACGGCTTCAATCGATTTCTGAGTATAGTTGTTGAAGTTCATCTACTTTACCTTCCTTTCGCTTTAGCACTCTCGTCATTAGAGTGCTAATTCATTTGTCTTTACTATACCCCAATTTGCAAAAATGTCAAGGGTTGCAGCCCACAAGCTACAAAAAATTCACATTTGTCACTTTGCACAAAAACAGGTGCCGCTAATTTACATACTTAATACTTATTTAATATTTGTGCACTTATTTTTTTAATAGCCCCCGGATATAATGAAGATGTACTCAATGATAATTTTCTTTTTCATTTTCTTACCTCTCTTTTTCTCTGAAAATCCCCGACTTGGTCTGGTCAACCAAAGTCGGGGATTATTCATGTCTAATTTGGGGTTCTATGCATCTGCTTTTTCCGTAAAATCGATCTTCAATTCCGGGTCGTTCCATTCCAGCTCTCCACCCTCGCTCCAAACGGAATACAGCTGCTTTCCTTTCAGCACATCCAGCAGCCGGGTGTCAAGTTCATCGGCGATGAACACCGGTGCGGTCTGCATCAGGATCTCCCCACAGCCAAGGTTGCCGGAGTAAGAAACCAGATTGGGGCAGGCGCTTTTGCTCAGGCCGTCGGCGGTATCCAGGAACGTCGTGACGATTTTCCCGGAGGCAAAGGCGTAATAATGCCATTTGTCCTGCTCGCCCATGGGGTAATCCCGCAGGAACACGATGCTTAAGGGGGCAATATACCGCATTTTTGCAGGCAAATTCACGTCGCTTCCCTGCCGGTCAAACAGGTTGAAAACATACTCGTTTCCCCGCCGGTCAAGGTTTCGGGTGAAGCCGTCGTAGCTGCTGAGATAGCCGCTGGTAAAACCCTCCGCTTCCAGGGTATCCGCCAGATAGTCCGCGATAAAGGCGTTTTTCATCCAGCCGAAGTCCAACAGCGTCTCGATTTCGTTTTCCTCCGCGAATTGCAGATATTCCGGCGAAACCGTCAGCCGCACCCGGTTATCTCCCAGGGTCTCCAGGTTCACCATATCCGGATTCCCGGCAAAAGCGGCGATTTCGGCAAGATATTCCGCCAGCTCCGGGTCGACCGCAGGGTCATACCGTGCGGCTTCCGCGTCACTCTCCGCCGAAAACACCCGGTCGTATTCGGCATAGGCCGGGGCGAGATAGGCATAGCGGCA
>CAKTKF010000329.1 GCA_934569215.1 uncultured Oscillospiraceae bacterium | reverse complement strand
GCCTTCCCCTGCTCCATCGCCTTCGGTCGGTTCTCCGCCAAGTACGACACGGGGCTGCTCATTAAGATCTGCATTCTCTGCTACACCGGCATTACCCTCTTCGCCGTGTTTCTGGTGTCCCAGTGGCAGTTCTGGGTGCTGGCGGTTCTGGTGGGCATGTTCCAGGGCGGCATTCAGGCGCTGAGCCGCAGCTATCTGGGGAAGATCATCCCGGCGGAGCGCAGCGGCGAATACTTTGGTCTCATGGACATCTGCGGCAAGGGTGCGTCCTTCCTGGGTACGACCCTGATCGCCGTGGTCAGCCAGCTCACCGACGGCCGGTCGTTCCACGTGCTTGGACTGGAGCTGCAAAACGAAAACGTGGCCGTGGGCACGCTGGTCGTTATCTTTGCCATCGGCTTCGTCCTGTTCTGCAAGGCGGACAAGCTGAATAAGCAGTACATACACATTTAAATTAAGAATGCCGGGGGCTGACCGCCCCCGGCACTATTTTTACCTTTTTCTCTTTCTCAGCAGCACTGCAAGCCCGATTCCGGACAGAACCATCACCCCGACAGCGATCCAGATCAGGTCGCCGGTACGGGGATTTCTGCGGGAACCCAGGGAAACCGGGACGGGCGGCACGTAGACCACCTCGTCGCAGTTGCGCACCCGGAGAACCGGCGTGCCGTCGCTGTCCAGATGGAGAAGGCCGATTGCCCGCACGGTGCGCCCCTCTTTCACCTGAGACGCAAGGTTGTTTTTCCCGTCTGCGCCGGATACGATGCCGTTCTCAATCAGAATTTCCGCAAAATCGCCGTTTCCGTCCTTCAGGGTGATGCGGGAGACGCCCTTGCCCCGGTTGGTGGGAGTCACGTCCGTCACCTTTCCCTCCACCTGCATCA
Source organism: uncultured Oscillospiraceae bacterium (assembly GCA_934569215.1). Lineage (GTDB taxonomy): Bacteria > Bacillota > Clostridia > Oscillospirales > Oscillospiraceae > Faecousia. The sequence continues at coordinate 1,224 of CAKTKF010000329.1, read as the reverse complement.
GGCGGCCGCCGTTGGCATCGTAGTCCATGGCGTCCTTATTCGAGGTGGTTTCCGGCGTGTAGTTGTAAAGCGGCTCGTCCAGCTTCTTATCGTAGTCGATAATCTTCAGCACCACGTTGCCGCCGCGGATTTTCTTCTGCCCGACCACTTCTATGGGCGTGCCGACTTCGATGCCGTCCTCCGTAAACGGCTCCAGCTCCACGCCGCCGGTGTCGTCCTGCAAATAAATGGTATCGGGGAAACTGTTTCCCGGCCGGGAAGTTCCGGAGGTCGCCCAGCCACGAATATGGTACACCTCTTCGTCCTTGCCGGAACGCATTTCGCCGATGGTGACCAGCTCCGGACACGCCGCCCGCTCGATTTTCAGCAGCGCTTCCACGATTCCCTGATTCCCGCTGACGGGTTTCCAGATATTGTCCGGCTCCTTCATAGCGCTGTCTTCCAGGAACAGTCCGCCGCTGACGTACATCTTGCCGCCGTTTGCCAGTTCCTCACAGGCAAGCAGCACCGCGTTTTCACCGGTGTCCTGTCCGTCGCCGTCCGCGTCCACGCCGTGGGTGGTGCTGCGCCCTTTCACCAGCCAAGTCCCGATTCCCGGATTTACGGTGCATCCGGCGCGCTGGGTGTAGGTCTGCTCGGGTTTCAGAGATTTTGTCAAATCGCCGCCAGGGTTGAACACATTGGCGGATACCGCGTCGGGCGTATTGCCGCCGCTTTCCTCGTCCCACGCGGTGTCGTCGTTCAGGCGCACCGTCGCGCCCATGGCTTCCAGCAGCCTGTTCAGCTCGCCGGAGGTGTGCAGGCCGCTCAGGTCGCCTATATCCGCCTGACCGCAGAGAATGACCGTGCCGCCGTTTTCGGCAAACGACCTGACTTTCTCCACAAATTCTTCGTCAAACGGCTCCGCCGGGGCGGTTATCAGCAGAATATCTCCGTTTTTCGGGTTTTTCTCCGAGAAAGGCTTAACCGTTATCTTCGCCTGCGCCGCAATGGCAGCCAGCCGATTCAGCTGCTCTAAGCCGGATTTGCCGTGGGAATCGTCCACGACAATGTGCTGCTCCGGAACATGGAAGCTCAGGCTCAGCGTTTTTTCGTAGGTGCGCTTTTCCCCGTTTACGCTGCCGGTCGCTACGACCCGAAGCTCCGTCACCCCCAGTTCCGGATGGGCGTAAGAAAAGGTATGGCTCAGCGTCCCCATGCCCGCCGCTGTTCCCGGGTCGGAGA
>CAKTKF010000328.1 GCA_934569215.1 uncultured Oscillospiraceae bacterium | reverse complement strand
GAGCTGCTGGCGCTGTTTCAGAAATACGGCATCCACGCTACGTGGGCGACGGTGGGATATCTGTTCGCCGGGAGCGCACAGGAAGCGGCATCCTTTTTCCCGGAGGAAGGTCTCCGGCCCACTTACGACGACCCGGCGCTGAACTCCTATGCCGAATTCTCCCAAATCGGAGAAACGGAAGCGGACGCGCCTTGCTTTTTTGCCCCGTCTCTGGTGGAGTTGGTCGCGGGAACGCCGGGACAGGAGATCGGCAGCCACACCTTTTCCCATTACTACTGCAAGGAAAAGGGGCAGACGGCGGCGCAATTCGCGGCGGATATGACCGCGGCGAAGGCCATTGCCGCGAAATACGGCTACACCCTGACCTCTGCGGTGCTGCCCCGGAACCAGTGCGACCCGGCGTACATTCGGGTGCTGCGGGACTTGGGCTTCACCGCCTACCGGGGAATGGAAAATAACTGGGTGGAAAATAAAGTCCTCGTCCATTTCCCTCTGCGGGTACTGCGGCTGACGGATACCTATTTCCCCATTACCGGGTACGGCAGCTACACGCCGAAACAGGAAGACGGCATCTGGAACCTGCGGGGGACTCAGATGTTCCGGCCGATTTTCAAGCCGCTGAAATTCATGGAGGGCTTAAAGGTTCGCAGGATCAAGCGCCAGATGCTCCATGCGGCGAAAAACGGCCTGACCTTCCATCTGTGGTGGCACCCCCACAACGTCGGCGTCCGCACGGCGCAGCATATGGCGCAGCTGGAGGAAATTTTCCGCTATTACGCCGAGCTGAAGGAAAAATACGGCATGGAAAGCCTGAATATGCGGGAAGCAACGGAAAAATAAGAGAGACGAGGGCGGGAACATGAAGGTACTGCACGTTCTGTATTCCAAAATTTACACCGGCGCGGAAAAGGTTGCCGCCCAGATCATCAAAGCCTTTGAGGGCAAGGTGGACATGGCCTATTGCAGCCTGGAATGCGAAGAGGTCTGGGAAATTCTGGACGGCATGGGCATCCGGCACTATGGCATGGAGGAGCTGACCCCCGCGACCCTCGGCCGGGTGATCCGGGAGTACCGGCCGGATGTGATTCATGCCCACGACATGCGCACCAGCTTCGTTGCGGCGCTGTGCTGCGGCAAAATTCCCCTGATCTCCCATATTCACAACAACGCCTATGACGCAAGAGGGCTGTCCGCAAAGTCCATTGCCTATCTGTTGGCAGGCTTCCGGGCAAAGCATATTTTCTGGGTCTCCAACAGCTCTTACGAGGGGTATGTGTTCAGTAAGCTGTTCGCCAAGAAAAGCAGTGTGTTGTACAATATCATCGACGCCAAGCGGATTTTCGCCATGCGGGACAGCGACGAAAATTCCTACGGTTTTGACATGATCTACCTCGGTCGGCTGACTTATCAGAAAGACCCCCAGCGCCTGATGCGCCTGAGCGCCGCCCTGAAAGCGCGCAAGCCGGACATCCAGGTGGCGGTGGTCGGCGCGGGAGAGCTGGAAGGGGAGACAAAAGCACTGTGCGAGGAGCTGGGATTGCAGGACAACGTGCATTTCCTGGGCTTTCAGAGTAACCCCATCAAAATGGTGGCAGACAGTAAGGCGATGATCCTGACCTCCCGCTGGGAGGGAACGCCTATGTGCGCCCTGGAAGCCATGGCGCTGGGAACGCCGGTGGTCAGCACCCCGTCCGACGGGATGAAGGATCTGATCGAAAACGGCGTGGACGGATACCTTAGCGACGAGGACGCCGTGCTGGCGGAGGACATTCTGAAAATTGTGGAAAATCCTGACCATAGACGGCTTCTGTCCGAAAACGCGGCGAAGAAATTCGCCAAAATCAACGACGAAGAGAAATACAACGACACCATTCTCGCCTGTTACCGCCAGTGGGGAGGAACACTATGAAACTATTGCAGGTCATCCCCTATTTCTGCTTCGGCGGGGCGGAAACCATGTGCGAAAATCTGACTTACGCCCTGCGGGATTTGGGCCACGACGTGGTCGTGGTGAGCCTGTTTGATGAGCGGACGGAGATTTCCGGCCGCATGGAGGCGGCGGGCGTCCGCATCCGGTACTTAAGCAAAAAGCCGGGGCTGGATATGTC
>CAKTKF010000327.1 GCA_934569215.1 uncultured Oscillospiraceae bacterium | reverse complement strand
AACCATGGACGACGCGACTTTGAGAAATCAGATCGGCTCCAATATTGCCGCGTACCGCAAGCAGGCGGGACTGACCCAGGCGGGACTGGCGGAAAAACTGAATTATTCCGACAAGGCCGTCTCCAAATGGGAGCGGGGAGAATCCGTGCCGGATGTGATGACGCTGGTGCAGCTGGCGGAGCTGTTCCAGATACCCGTGGGGGAGCTGCTGGCTGACCCCGACGCTTTGCCGGGAAACCCCGGCACCCTGGAAAAAGCCATGACCCAGGTGTCCGAAAAAGCGCTCAAACGCAAGGCCAACAAGAATGTGATCCTGGCGCTGTCGTCTACGCTGGTGTGGTTCATTGCGCTATTTGTATTCGTCATCATGTCCTCGTTCCAGGCCGTGGAGCGCTACAGCTGGCTGGCCTTTTTCTACGCCGTGCCGGTCAACGCCATCGTGATGCTGAGTTTGCTGTCCGCGTGGCACGATTTCCGGAAAAACCGGCTGCTGATCTCCGCCATCGTGTGGGGATTTTTGATCGCCATTCACGTTTCCGGGCTGCTGATTTTCCGGTATAATTTCTGGAAAATTTATCTTCTGGGCATTCCGGGGCAGATCGCCATTTTCCTGTGGTTCCGGATGTTCCGTCCGGTGAGTGAGAAAAGCGAGGGTACGGACAATGGATAAGACGGAACTGCGCCGGGAGATTCGGGAGAAAAAACGGGCGATGACGCCGGAAGAGATCGAGCGGCGGAGCCGGGAGCTTGGCCGCAAGTTCGCCGCGACGGAAGCCTACCGCAGGGCAAAGACCATCTACGGCTACATGCCCTACAATCAGGAGGTGCGCACCGTCCCCATGCTGGAGCAGGCGCTTCGGGACGGGAAAAAGGTGGCCGTACCCAAGTGCTACGGCGACGAAATGAAGTTCATTTACCTGGACGACCTGACCAAGGTGGCGAAGGGCTACGCCGGGATTCCGGAACCCATCGCGGACGAGCCGGTTGCCCATGACGAGACGGCGCTGGTGCTGATGCCCGGTCTGGCCTTTGACCCCCAGGGACACCGCATCGGCTACGGCGGCGGGTTTTACGACAAGTTCCTGTCCCGGGAACCGAACCACCCCACGCTGGCGCTGTGCTATGATTTTCAGATGCTACCCCATCTGGACACCGAGGCGCATGACATTCCCGCGGACACGGTGCTCTGGGCGTAAATTACAAGGAGAGAAAGATATGCAGTTTGTCATTGTTTTGCTGATCGCAGCCGCCGTGTTCGGCGTGTGCTATCTGGTGGATAAGGGCTTTTCCAAGGCATTCCGGGGCAAGGCGCAGCACCGTTCCGGCATGGCTGTCCGGGCGAACAAGCGCTTCGGCGTGTTCGGCGTGGTGCTGACGGTGCTGGGCGTCATGGCGTTCTGCATTGGCATCGGCGACGGGCCGGTGCTGATGGTGGGCGGCCTGATCGTGTTTGCCATGGGCGTATTTCTGGCGGTGTACTACCTGAGCTTTGGCATTTTTTACGACGGGGAGAGCTTCCTCATGTCCCAGTTCGGGAAGAAGGATGCCGAGCATCGGTACGGGGAAATTGTGGGACAGAAGCTGTACGTGGTGCAGGGCGGCAGCGTGGTGGCGGAGCTGTATCTGAAGGACGGTTCCACCGTCAGTTTGCAGTCCACCATGGACGGCGTGTATCCCTTCCTGGACACTGCCTTTGCCGGTTGGTGCCTACAGACGGGGCGCGACCCTGAGAGCTGCGACTTCCACGACCCCAGCAAGAGCCTGTGGTTCCCGCCGGTGGAGGAAAGCTGATGGCGCACATTCCCAGCGGAACGACACAGGAGCTGGAGCTGGTCACCTTCCGGCAGGCGCTGGAAGCTGCCGACACCCCCAGCGACGAATACGATATCAAAAAATGGATCTACGCCCCCAATTTTTATTCGGAATACCGTTACATATTGGGAACGCGGGGGCAAAAGCCTCTGATCTGCATCGGCATCAACCCTTCCACGGCAAGACCTGACGCGCTGGACAATACCTTAAAATCCGTGGAGCGGATTGCCCTGGGGAATGGGTTTGACAGCTTCATCATGTTCAACGTCTATGCCCAGCGGGCAACCTCTCCCGACGATATG
>CAKTKF010000326.1 GCA_934569215.1 uncultured Oscillospiraceae bacterium | reverse complement strand
GCCGAGAACACCAAGAAGGTGGTTGAATTCCTGGCGAACCATCCTCAGGTGGAGCATGTGAACCATCCCTCCCTGCCGAACCATCCGGATCACGCCCTGTACGAAAAGTATTTCCCCAACGGCGGCGCGTCCATCTTCACCTTTGAGATCAAGGGCGGCGTGAAGGAAGCCCATAAGTTCATTGACAATCTGAAAATTTTCTCTTTGCTTGCTAACGTGGCGGACGTCAAGAGCCTGGTCATTCACCCGGCTACTACGACCCACAGCCAGCTGACCGAGGAGGAGCTGCTGGATCAGGGCATCAAGCCCAACACCATCCGCCTGTCCATCGGCACGGAGCATATTGACGACATCCTTGCAGACCTGCAGCGCGGCTTTGATGCCGTGAAGGAGGCATAACTATGGCGAACGTTTACACTTCCGCCGATCAGCTCATCGGCAAAACGCCCCTTCTGGAGCTGACGCACATTGAAAAGGATCTTGGCTTGAAGGCCAAGGTACTGGCAAAGCTGGAATACTTTAACCCCGCCGGTTCCGTGAAGGATCGGGTGGCCAAGGCCATGATCGACGACGCCGAGGAAAAGGGTCTGCTGAAGCCCGGCTCCGTCATCATCGAGCCGACCTCCGGCAATACGGGCATCGGACTTGCTGCCGTGGCGGCTGCCCGGGGCTACCGTATCATCATCGTCATGCCGGACACCATGAGCGTGGAGCGCCGTCAGCTGATGAAGGCCTACGGCGCGGAGCTGGTGCTGTCCGAGGGCGCCAAGGGCATGAAGGGCGCCATTGCCAAGGCCGACGAGCTGGCAGCGGAAATTCCGGACAGCTTCATCCCCGGCCAGTTTGTGAACCCGGCCAACCCCAAGGCGCATTTTGAGACCACCGGCCCCGAAATCTACGCCGACACCGACGGCAAGGTGGACATTTTCGTGGCGGGCGTGGGCACCGGCGGCACCATCACCGGCGTGGGCGAGTACCTCAAGTCCAAGAAGCCGGAAATCAAGGTAGTGGCCGTGGAGCCTGCAACCTCTCCCGTGCTGTCCAAGGGGACGGCGGGCGCCCATAAGATTCAGGGCATCGGCGCGGGCTTCGTCCCCAAGGTGCTGGACACCGGCGTTTACGACGAGATCATCCCTGTGGCCAACGAGGACGCCTTTGCGGTGGGCAAGCAGATCGGCAAGGCGGAGGGCGTGCTGGTGGGCATTTCCTCCGGCGCGGCGGCCTGGGCGGCCATCGAGCTGGCCAAGCGGCCGGAAAACGAGGGCAAGACCATCGTCGTCCTCCTGCCGGACACCGGCGACCGGTATCTGTCCACGCCGCTGTTCGCGGACTGACGCCATGATGATCTCGACCCGTGGCCGATATTCCCTGCGGGTGCTGGCGGATCTGGCGGAGCATCGGTCGGAGGGCTTCATCCCCATGAAGGACGTGGCCGCCCGACAGGAAATTTCCCTGAAATACATGGAGAAAATCCTGCCCGTGCTGACAAAGAACCACATTGTGGACGGCATCCAGGGCAAGGGCGGCGGCTACCGCCTGAGCCGGGAGCCGGAAGAATACACGCTGGGCGAAATTCTGCGGCTGACGGAAGGATCCCTTGCGCCGGTAGCCTGCCTGGAATGCGGCGCGAAGACCTGCCCCCGGGCGGCGAGCTGTCCGACGCTGCCGGTCTGGAGCGAGCTGGACAAACGCATCAGCGGGTACTTAGACAGCGTGACGCTGGCCGATTTGGTGAAAAAGTAAAAGAGAGGCCCCGGCGGCGCAGTATCTGCGCCGCCGGGGCATTTTGCTGTGTGGGATACTTTCGCACAACTCTGACCGGAGTTTTCCTTGCAATCTGTCGAATCTTGTGATATGCTGTTTCCGGTGCTGCCGGTAGTACCCCGGTAGGCGGTTCCCCTCGATTTTTTTCGGGGGTGATGCTTCTTTGCCCCCAATCGTAAGAGAGGGGCGGTGCGTCGCGCAGCGAATAAAAATAAAACGATTGCCGGTGGCAATCGCTCCTTAATTCATGGCAGCTATGGTTACATGGGAAGAACTATTTGCTTTCTGTATGGTCATTGTCGCTGTTGTCTCTCTGGTTTTCCAGATGCATGATAATAATAAGAAGTAACCGCCAA
>CAKTKF010000325.1 GCA_934569215.1 uncultured Oscillospiraceae bacterium | reverse complement strand
TCGTACTTGGTCAGCTGCTCCTTGATCTTGTCGGGGTTGGCGGTGGGCTTATCCATCTTGTTGATGGCGACGATAATAGGAACGTCCGCAGCCTTGGCGTGGTTGATGGACTCGATGGTCTGGGGCATGATGCCGTCGTCGGCGGCAACCACCAGAATGGCGATATCCGTGGATTTCGCGCCCCGGGCGCGCATGGAGGTAAAGGCCGCGTGGCCGGGGGTATCCAGGAAGGTGACCATATTCCCGCCCACATCCACGGTATACGCGCCGATGTGCTGGGTAATGCCGCCGGCCTCTCCCGCGGTGACGGAGGTCTTACGGATGGCGTCCAGCAAGGACGTCTTGCCGTGGTCGACGTGACCCATGACCACCACGACGGGGGCGCGGGTCTCCAGCTCTTCGGCGGTATCCACATGGTCGTCGATGATCTGCTCCTCGATGGTGACGGTGACTTCCTTCTCCACCTTGCAGCCCATCTCGGTGGCCACGAACTCGGCGGTGTCAAAATCGATGGTCTGGTTGATGGCGGCCATGACGCCGTTCTTCATCAGGCACTTGATGACCTCTCCGGCGGTCTTCTTCATCCGGGAAGCCAGCTCGCCCACGGTGATCTCGTCGGGAATCTTTACCGTCAGAGGCGCCTTCCGGGCGACCTCCATCTGCAGGCGGCGCATTTTCTCCTGCTCCTCGTTCCGGGACTTGCTGCCCCGGAACTTACCGGTCTGCTGCTTGCTGCCCTGCTGACCCTTCTTGCCGCCGATGCGCTGCTTGCCGCCCTGGTAATTCTGCACCCTCTCGGAAACCAGATTGTCCACGTCGGCAAAGCGTCCGGCGTTGACCTGCACGGCGGAGGTATCCACCACCCGGCGCTCCCGCTTCCGTTCCGGCTCCTTGGGCTTGTCTGCCTTGGGCTGGGCATTTTGCTGGGTGGGCTGCTGGGGACGGGGCTGATTCTGAGGCTTTGCCTGCTGGGGCTTTGCCGCCTGCTGGGCTTCCTGCTTGGGAGCCTCGGCCTTGGGGGTCTCCTGCTTGGGCGGCTCGGCCTTGGGGGCGGGCTTCACGGCAAACACCTGCTCCAGCGACGCGATCTGGTGGGTCTGGGTCATGCAATCGAACACCAGATTCAGTTCCTCATCGGTGAGTACCTGGGTATTGGACTTGGGCTTCTGCAAATACTTGGAGATGATGTCCGCGATCACCTTCGGCGCAACGCCGAAATCCGCCGCGACCTCCTTCAAACGATACTTCACTAAACTCATACGATAAAACGCACCTCCAAAATATGACAAGCGGAAAGCAGAGGGGGATGTACTTTTTTTCTGCTTACTGCTTAAAACTACGACTTCTTTTTCCCTTTACGCACATTTTTTGCGTGAGCCTTCGCCTCGGCCTGATGCTTTTTGACCTTCTCGGCCTTGGCGGAAAGCACTTCCAGGGCTTCCCGGTGTTTCTCCGGTTCGCCCAGCGCCGTCAGCAGAGTCAGCGCCAGCCGGACGTCCGTCACAGCGGCGATGGCAAGGCTGGTTCGGCCGATGGCGAAGCCCATTTCCTCTTTGGTGGATTTCAGGCGGACGCACTGCTGGTCGGTTCCGGCGGCGAAGGATTTTGCCCGGCGCCAGGTGTGATCGGAAGCGTCGGCGGCGACCAGAATCAGGTACGCCTTTCCCGCCCGGGCGATGGCGCCTACCGGCTCCTCGCCCAGCTCCGCCATGCCGCCCTTGCGGGCTATGGACAGATATTGCAGCGCCTTATCCATTCTCCATCTCCTTTTCCAGCCGCCCGTAGACCTCCTCCGGGATGGTCACTTCCAGACTGCGATCCAGGGCTTTGGAGCGGATGGCCTTTTTCAGGCACTCGGGGTTGGGACAAATGTACGCGCCCCGGCCGTTTTTCTTGCCGCCGAAGTCCAGACTGACCTCGCCCTCGGGGCTGCGGACGACCCGGATCAGCTCCCGCTTGGCCTTCCGTTCCCGGCAGCCCATACACTGCCTCTGGGGAATTTTCTTCTGCATCGAACTGCCTCCTTATCGCTCCGGATTTTTATGCTTCCTCCGTCTCCTCGGCGGGTTCGGCCTGAGAGGCGGGCTTGATGTCGATCTTGTAGCCGGTCAGGCGGGCGGCCAGGCGGGCGTTCTG